>CABSNS010000001.1:0-29216 GCA_902479105.1 uncultured Collinsella sp.
GCCCTTGCGGACAACCAAGCGCGCATAGTTTTTAATCTTGGGCTCCAGGGCCTTCATGCCCTCCAGAGCTTCTTCGACCGTCAGGGCAGCTCGAATCATGTGCCACTCCATCTATCTATAGGACAACAAAAAGGCGCGCCGCAAAAACGACGCGCCTTATATCTTAGCGATAAGTATGGATGCAAACGCTACTTCTTCTTGGAGTCCTTCTTGTCCTCCTCGGCAGCTGCGCGCTCGATAAGAGCGTTGAGCTTGTTCTCGGACATGCCCTCGGCCTGCGCGCGGTACATGTTGCGCAGGGGACGAATACGAGCGAAGTCGTAGATAAAGTCACCCAGGATGATGACATAGGACAAAACGATGCCGACCATCTGGACGGGACTGGACACCGTGCCGCCGGGAATGAAGTAGTGCGAAGCCCAAATTGCCACGACGAGCACCATGCCAATGGCGAGCACAGCCCACCAAATACGGCGGCGCTTGGTGTAGTCCTCATCCTGCTTGAAAAGGATATTCGACACCGTGTAGATGCGATCCTCGCGGGCGCGCTGCTTGGCCTTGCGGGCGCGTTTTTCCTCCTTGGAAAGGCCTTCCAGGTTTTCGCCCTTCTCGAGCTCTTTGCGGCGTGCCTTGGATGATGCCGGCACGACGCGAACGGAGCTCGCTGCCTGGCGGGCGGGCTTAGCAGATGCGGCGGACTTGCGCGCAACCCCGGTAACTTCGTGGGATTGCGTGCGCTTGTTCGTGGCGCTACGGGTACTCACTTATGCGTTCTCCTTCATGCTTGTGAACTGGGAGCCCGTGATGATTTGGAAGGCCTCGCGATAGCGCTCGGACGTGCCATCGATGACCTCGGCGGGCAGGTGCGGGGTCTCCCCCGTCATATCCCAGTTGGCCTTGAGCCAATTGCGGACGAATTGTTTGTCGTAGCTAGGCTGGATCTTGCCCTCCTCGTAGCTGGCGGCAGGCCAGAAACGGCTGGAGTCGGGCGTGAGGCACTCGTCGATCAGCGTGACCTTGCCATCGATGACACCAAACTCGAACTTGGTGTCGGCGATAATGATGCCACGAGTCGCGGCGTACTCGGCAGCGGCCTTGTAGATCTTGAGAGACAGGTCGCGAATCTGCGTGGCGATGTCCTCGCCCACGATCTCGCAGCAACGCTCATACGAGATGTTCTCGTCATGGTCACCGATCTCTGCCTTCGTGGAGGGCGTGAACAGCGGCTCAGGGAGCTTGGACGCCTCCGTCAGGCCCTCAGGCAGTTGAATGCCACAGACGGTGCCGTTCTCGTCGTAGGTCTTCTTGCCCGAACCGGTCAGATAGCCGCGGACGATGCACTCGATAGGAATCGTCTGCGCCTTCTTGACCAGCATGGCGCGACCAGCGAGATAGTCACGGTACTCAGCAAACTCCTCGGGGAAATCCGCCGGGTCGATGGAAACGAGATGGTTAGGAACAATGTCGGCAAACTTATCAAACCAGAATGCCGAGATGCGGTTGAGCACCTCTCCCTTAAACGGAATCTCGTCGGGGAGAATAAAGTCGAACGCAGAAATGCGGTCGGTGGCGACCATCAGCAGGTTTTCACCGGCATCGTAGATATCACGAACCTTGCCACGGGAATCCGGACGACGCTCCATCGTTGTCACGTGAGTCACTCCTTACCAAAATACGACAGTAATGCGGGCTTTCCCGCATGTTCTCGCAAACCCGGAGCGGCAAGGACAAGACCCCTCCTTCACCGAGTAGCGAAAAGCTAGTGCTCCATTGTAGTAGATGCCGCGTCCGCCGTGTGCTCGCGTGGCAGATGAATCGTAAAAGTCGTACCCTTTCCAAGCTCCGACTCCACGGATATGTAGCCATGATGACGCTCGACAATCTGCTTGGTCACGGCGAGGCCCACGCCCAGGCCGCCCGCCTCGCGGGCGCGACTGGCGTCGGCACGCCAAAAACGACCGAAGATGCGCGACAAATCATCCTTGGCGATACCGATGCCCGTATCCGAAACCGCGATATCGACGTGTTTGCGATCGCTGAGTACCGACACCACGACCCAACCCCCCTCGGGGGTATAGCGCATGGCGTTACTCAAGAGGTTGATGACGCATTGCGTGATCATGTCGGGATCTGCCTCGACCACGTCATCGTGGCCCTGCGTCTCATCTGCAAAGCGCAAACGCAGGTCACGGTCGGCAAACAGGCGCTCCTGGCCATTCACAATCGATCGTACGAACGGAACCATGTCCACCGGTTCCAGGTTGAGCGGCGCGGTGCTGTTTTCCATGCGCGACAGGTCGAGCATCTGCTGCACCAGACGGGCCAGACGACGCGTCTCGGATGCGACTGTCTCCAGGTGTTCGTCGTCGGTGGGATACACACCGTCTTGCATGGCCTCGACCGTCGCAAGCATGGCCATGAGCGGCGTGCGCAGCTCGTGGGCAACATCAGAGGTCAGGCGCTTCTCGTGCTTCATGTCCTTCTCGAGTGAGGTGGCCATCTCGTCGAAGGTCTCTCCCAGCTGATCGATCTCATCATCGCCGCGCAAGCCCGTACGAGCGGACAGGTCTCCATCGCGAATCTGCTTGGCGGTGCTGGTAATACGATGAATCGGCTTGGTGAGCATGCGCGACATGAGCGCTCCGATAACGACCGAGATGCAGACGGCCACAACCGCGGCAAGGGCCATGGCGTTAAAGGTCTTCTCTCTGAATGCTGAGTCTGCCCTGGTGAGCAGGGCATCGGAGCCAACCGCCCACAATTTGACCTGACCCACGTGCTCGCCGGAGGACGTCACGATCTCAACGTTGGCAACACTATTGGAATCGGTGGGAGCAGACGAGACTGGGCTGTGCGATGCCTTCTTTCCGCTCGTATCGTCGGTCGTCGCCTGATTTTCGCGTACATCGGCAGTAGCGCTTGCCGAGGGCCACGAGTCGTCGTAGACGATGACGCCCTTTTTATTGACGACCTGCATACCAAGATCGTCGGACACCAAGCTCGATGTCGCGACCGTACGCAGCTCCCCCGCGGTCCAAGAACCGTTTTCCTCATATGACGTTGCCAACTTTTCGGCAGCGGAATTGGCGATTTCGACAATGTTGGAGCGCGTGTAATCCGTAAAAACCGTGCCCCATACAACGGAGACTACGCCCACCAGCACCAATACCGTCATGAGCGATGTCAGGGCAAAAGCCAGGGCCATGCGCGAGGGATAGCTCATCGTTGGCCGTGAATCGGAACGAGGCGTGTTCCAACTAGCCTTGGAACCCGCCTCGTTCTCCTGCTTATGCTTTTGCCCGATTTCAAAGCGCGCAGGTGTCATATGTGATTTCCTTTATTTCTCGTCCGACTTATCGGTCTTGGTCGGAGCCTCGAAGCGGTAGCCGACACCGTGGACGGTGTAGAGCCACTTGGGCTTCTTGGGGTCGTCGCCCAGCTTGGCGCGAAGGTTCTTCACGTGGCTGTCGATGGTGCGCTCGTAACCCTCAAAGTCGTAGCCGAGCACCTTCTCGACCAGCTCCATGCGGTTGTAGACGCGGCCGGGGTGACGGGCAAGCGTGGTGAGCAGCTTGAACTCGGAAGCCGTCAGGTCGACTTCCTTGCCCTCGACCAAAATCTTGTGGCCCGAGATGTCAATGACCAGATCGCCAAAGTCGAGCACCTCGACGGCCGGCTCATCGGCCTGGTGGGCACGGCGGAACAAGGCGCGCACGCGCGCGACAAGCTCGCGCGGCGAGAACGGCTTGATCAGATAGTCGTCGGCACCGAGCTCGAGGCCGATAATACGGTCCTCGATCTCGCCCTTGGCCGTCAGCATAATGATGGGGACATCCGAGGTGTCGCGAATGGTGCGGCAAACGCGCTCGCCGGGAATCTTGGGGAGCATGAGGTCGAGCACGACCAGGTCGAACTGATGCTTCTCAAACTCCTCGATAGCGGACTGGCCGTCGCCCACGCCCACAACCCAATAGCCCTCGCGCTCGAGATAGGCAGCGACAGCGTCACGGATTGCCTTCTCATCCTCGACCAGCAGAATCTTTTTTGCATCTGAAGCCATAACACGGCCCCCCTGTCTCAATTAGCTAAGAACAAGCTCATTTTAACGCACCTGAGCCCACCGGGTATCGCATGGGTGCGATAGCTCGGCGGGCGGTACTCATAGTCACAACGCGTTTATTCCCCTGTTGGCGCCTTTTTAACCCCTCTAAGCTTAAAGAGAGAATAGGCGTGCAGTGACTGTCTCTGGTATACCCTGGCTGTTGCGCACCGTGGCGTACGTAAGGAATGAGTCCGATTTTCCCGCCGTAGCTGGATAATCGCCATACTCCAAAGCGCGGTCGGGCGACAGCAGCGAGCCATAGGTCTTGGCAGAGGTGTCGATCAGGAAATGCGACGCCTGTACCTTAACAAGGTATTTATTCTTCTTGCCAGCCGCACATGCGAGCGGCTCACGGGACAGGAAGAGATACGGCCCTCCCTCATTACCGATATACGTGCCCATGTTGCCCAGGCTGCCCACGCCACTATAGGCCGCCTCGATAGAAAACACGAAGGTATCGCCCATATATACGGCCTCGAAAGGCGAGACTGACGAGGGAAGGACTAGCTGGGCACGTTTGGTGTTGTTGCCGTCGGTCAAATCGATTGCCGTTATGCCGTAGTAGACGCCCTCGTCGTTGCGGACACGCGGCGAGATGGTCAAAATGCCGTCGCTCGCGCGCGGGGCCGATGCAAAGCGGCCCGTCGATTTCCAAATTACCTCGGCCTTGGATTCATCAAGCGAGCGACGATAGCAAAACGAATCGCTACTCGTTTTATTGCCACCTGCCGAGGGCATTTTATACCAGACGACTGATGACCCGAACGCCGTAAACAGCGGCGGATCATAGTCCTTGCCGCCTCGATCGAGCTCAACCACGTCGCCAGAGAGCGAAGCGCCCGACAGATTTTGAGCGTAGAGCTTCCACGATGAATTGGCAAAGTTCATCTCAACCCACGCGAATACGCCGTCGCCGGCACGGACATCGTAGAATGCATATCCCGTGCCCTCGATAGGATCCTCGATTAATGTGGTAAGCGAGCCATCGCCCAGGTTGAGCACACCGAGTGTGTTGGCGTGCAGTGCCGATGCGGGCGCCATCATTGCCGCGGCGTAATCGCCGTCGCAGTAGTACAGCAGCGTACCCAGAGGCAGCGTCCACGACGCCGCCGGCTCAAGATCGATGTCGACTGCCTCGTACTCATCCGTAATCGAGATGATTTTGGAATCATCCTTGATAACCTGCGGCTCGCCGGCGGCATCATCGCTGGTACCCGTTTTTTTCGAGCATCCGGCAAGCACCGTGGCAGCGCCCGCAGCAACCCCACCGAGCACAAAGCCGCGACGCGATATTCCGTTCTTGATGTGATCGGCGATACCCATTAGGCGATCTCGGCGCGAGCGGCCTCGATAGCGCGTGTAAGCTGGTCGGCGCAGGAGGTCTTTTTCATACCGCAGGTATTACCGGCGAGAACCTCGATTACGCGATCGGCAGGAGCGCCCTCGACCAGCTTGGAGATAGCCTTGAGATTGCCGTCGCAGCCGCCGGTAAACTCAACGCCCATCACCTTGTTGCCGTCATCGGAAAGGTCAAGGTGAATATTGCGAGCACACACGCCCTGAGGCTTGTAATCAAACGAAATCATGCGATCCCCTCTCAGAATGTTATTCGATACGACTATTATCCCCGTCTTTCCCTAAATGCAACGAGGCGCTTTGCCGGCAACACACATTACCAGCAAAGCGCCCTAAAAAGCCAACGTTATGCCCGAACCTACTCGAAGCTCAGCTGCTCCAGGCGATCGAAGACCGTGTCGATACGGGTGAGGAAGTCCCATGGATCAAAGATCTCGTCGAGCTTCTCCTGGCTGACGGTGCAGCGCGGGTCGGCCTCGAGACGCTCCTTAAAGGTGGGGCCGGAGACACAATCCTGTACCTCGTGCCAGGTTGCCATAGCGTTCTCCTGCACAATGGCGTACGCGTCCTCGCGGGTGATGCCCGTGTCGACGAGGGCGAGCAGTACCTTGGAAGAGAAGATGAGGCCGCGGGTCTTATTGAGGTTGGCCATCATGCGGGCGGGATACAGCTGCAGGCCGTCGATAACGCGGATGAGGCACTGGAACATGTGGTCGAGGGCGATGAAGCTATCGGCCTGGGCGACGCGCTCGGCAGAGGAGTGCGAAATGTCACGCTCGTGCCACAGGGCGACGTTATCGAAGGCAACCTGGGCGTTGGACTTCACGACGCGCGACAGACCGCAGACTTTCTCCATGGTGATGGGGTTGCGCTTGTGCGGCATGGCTGAGCTGCCCTTTTGGCCCTTACGGAACGGCTCCTCGGCCTCGAGTGTATCGGTCTTCTGCAGATTGCGAACCTCGGTAGCGATGCGCTCACAGGTGGCCGCGGTGGTGGCAAGAACGCCGGCGAGGTAGGCGTGATGATCGCGGCTAATAACCTGCGTGGACAGCGGGTCGTGAACCAGGCCCAGGTGCTCGCAGACATATTCCTCGACAAACGGCTCGATGGAGCTGTACGTGCCGACAGCGCCCGAGATGGCACCAAAGGCAACGTTCTTGCGGGCATCCTCAAGACGGTCCAGATCGCGCTTGAGCTCCCAGGCCCAAGAGCCAAACTTCATGCCGAAGGTCATCGGCTCGGCATGGATGCCATGAGTACGGCCGGCGCAGAGCGTGTTGCGCTCCTCAAAGGCGCGACGCTTGCAAATCTCGCCGAGTTTTTTGACGTCCTCGATGATCAGGTCGCAGGCCTGGGTGAGCTGGTAGCACAGGGCCGTGTCGCCCAGATCGGAGCTGGTCATGCCGTAGTGAACCCAGCGGCTGGGCTTGGGGTCGCCCTCGGGAACATCGGCATCGATGTACTCCTTCATGTTGGTCAGGAAGGCAATGACGTCGTGGCGCGTGACTTCCTCGATCTCATCGACCTTCGCCTTCTCAAAGTTAGCATGGTCGCGGATCCACTGGGCCTCGTCTTTGGAAATACCGATCTTGCCGAGCTCCGCCTGGGCCTCGCAGGCCAAGACCTCGATCTCCTGCCAAATGGCGTACTTGTTCTCGAGGGAGAAAATGTGTCCCATCTCCGGGCGGGTATAGCGATCGATCATAGCGGCTCCTTTTTGGTTATTGGCACGTTGGTCGTAACCCATCCATTGTACCGTGCGCAGGTGCAAGTATGGGCAGCAGGCATTAACCTAACATTTTGGAATTGGAGCGAGCAACGGGACGTCTGCGTTATTTGCTTCGCAAATCCGCACCGGCTTCAGTGGCATACCGAGACCCGGGGAAGTGCGGGGGCAAAGCAGGCTGAATCTACCATTCCCAAAATCTTCCTTGCTCCATGGAGCGGGCAACGGGACGTCCGCGTATTTGCTTCGCAAATCCGCACCGGCTTCAGGTGCCTGTCGGCGCCTGCGCCTGCTCGCTACAAACGCTTCGCGTTTATTTAACGCTCGCACCCTGTCGGGTTCGAGTCCCGGCACTTTATTGAAAAAAGCACGGTAACGAAACGTTACCGTGCCTGAAATTCGAATGGAGCGGGCAACGGGACTCGAACCCGCGAGTGTCAGCTTGGGAAGCTGATGCCTTACCACTTGGCGATGCCCGCTTGTGTGTTGGCTAGTATAACGCGGTTGTCTTGTTCGATACAAGGGTGGTGATGCTTGTTTTAGCTGTGGAGATTCGTTTGAAAATCACGTCAATTGTGGAGACGAGGACCTTTGACTTCCTGTTCTCCCTATCTTCTACCTGCACTTTTGCTTGATTGTTGTATTTGAGCTCAATTTGTCAGGAATTGGGCAAGCTTTTGGTCAGGCTCCGGTACTTACCCGCATGAACCTCGGGGGTAGCCTCATCCTACGCGTCGCAGCCTCCCCGTGCGGCGCACGAGGGATAAGGAGCAGCCATGTCCAACGCACCCACGCACTCTGTCCACAGCGCAATCGCAACAGGTCCGCTGCTCCTGTTCCTCTTCCTGCTTTTCGGCTGCCTGGCACCGGGAGCCGCATTTGCCGTCGATGGCTACGACCAGCTCGGCTTCCGCACTATTAGCGATGATTGTGGGCCCTTCCTCATCGGCAAGTATGAAGCTCAAGACGCCTCGATTGCCTACTGCATGAACCAGGAGCGCCCCGGCCCCACCAAGCCGGGCGGCCCATGGCTCAACTTTGATCAAGGCTGGGTGTGGCTCGACGACGAGTTCGCGGCAATCGTTTGTCACGGATATCCTACCGCCACGTCGTTTGGCGGTTACCATCTTTCACCCGATCGTGCCCGCGCCGCAACCCAGCTTGCCGTATGGATGCTCAACGGCACTACCCATGTCGACGGTACCTACTCTTACACGACCGCTCAGGGCAAAACCAAGAGTGGGCACTTTACCACTGACAATGAAGTCGTGGCGGCGGCGCGGTGGCTCCACGACAGCGCAAAATCAGGAAGCATCAAAGCCGCTCCGCACCGCGCGCGGCGCTATCTAGGAGCCGTATCGGGCAGCAGCAAACGTCAGGACATGCTCTATGTACTGCCGGCGGTCTCTGTTTCCTTCCAAAAGCAGTCTGCAAACGCTGCCATTACCAGCGGAAACAATACTTATCAGTTTGCCGGGGCAACATTCGATGTTTTTGAGAGCGCCAGCGACGCACGTGTTGGCACCATCCAGATGGACAGCAACGGTCGGGCGCAAGCAACACTTCTGCCCAACACAGCATACTACCTAGTTGAAACGAAGGCGCCGGCCGGCTATGTCCCCCGCCACGATTGCATCGCCTTTACCACGGGGAATGACGGTGGACAGGTCGCCATTGATGAACAGCCCGGCACCATCAACCTGCGTATCGTAAAACTCGATACCGCGACGAATGCCGGCCCCCAGGTAGGCTCTTCACTCGCAGGAGCAGAGTTCACGTGTGTGTCGCAATCAACCCCTGGATGGGCGCAAATCCTCACGACCGACGAAAGCGGTCAGGCCACCCTCGCCGATGTCCCCTTAGGAACCTTTACCATCTACGAATCAAAAGCCCCCGAGGGCTACCTGCCATCCAACGACAGCTGGACCTATACCGTTGGAGCCGACCAGCTCGGCGATTCAGGCGTGGTCGAGATCGAATCTCGCATTTCCGATATCCCCATTGCGTTTGACCTTGAGATTTCCAAATTCAAGGATTACGGCAATAGCGACCAATCCGGCCTGGAGCAACCGGCGGGTGGTGTTGTCTTTGAGGTTGTCAGCAACAGTTCTCAGCAGGTTGTTGGCACACTGACCACAAACATCTATGGCTTTGCCTCCACCAAAGATCAGCCCGAAGCATGGTTCGGCACAGGCAAGCGACCCGCCGGTGTCCACGGAGCTGTCCCATACGACCGTGCCGGCTACACGATTCGCGAGGTTCCGGAAACCGTCCCCGAGGGTTTTAAACGTGCAGGGGAATGGACCGTCGGGGCCAATCAGATTTCCAACGGCGCCGAGCTTCAATATATCGTAGACAACCACGCGCTGTCGACGCATCTCCAGATTGTAAAACGCGATGCCCAAACAAGCGCTTCTGTTCCACTAGCCGGATTCACCTTCCAACTCCTAGACAGCAATCACGAACCTGTCTCACAAACTTGCTGGTATCCAGCACATAACGTAATGGACACCTTTACGACTGACGCGACCGGGACCGTCACACTGCCCGAATCGCTCGTGCCGGGCACCTATTATGTACGCGAAACCTCGGCCAAAGAGCCCTATCTTGTCGGCGAAGAGATCGAGGTAAACATACCCGCCGACATGAACCTAACGCCCGTTGCAGTCGCCTCGTATTATGACCACGCCGCGACCGGAAACATCAGGATCGTTAAAACCGATGCCATAGACGGCAGCAGCCTCGCGGGCGCCGTCTTTGAGATCCGCGCCTCGGGTGATATCGTGCGCCCCGACGGTAGCATTGCCGCGCTCGACGGTGAGACTGTCACGACCGTCACGACGGATGAAACTGGAGAAGCACGCGCGGACAACCTCCCACTGGGATCTGGCACCGCACGCTACGAGGTTGTCGAGACTCAAGCGCCGGCAGGCTTCTTGCTCGATCAGACAACCCATATTGTTGCCCTTACTTATGCCGACCAGAAAACACCCGTTGTAGAAGCACGGCTTAACGTATCCGACGATTACACCAAGGTTGATATCTCCAAGGTCGATGCAAGCGGTGAGCAAGAAGTGGAAGGCGCACAGCTCACCTTATATGGTCCCGATAAAACCGAAATAGACTCCTGGACCTCATCCGACAAGCCGCATCGCGTCGAACATCTTGCACCTGGCACCTACTCGTTGCGCGAAATGATGTCTCCGCGGACCTATGACCTTGCCGAGGAAATAACGTTTGAAATAAAGGATACGGGAGAAGTCCAATCCGTCGCGATGAAGGATGCGCCCATCGAGATCAAGGGACAGGTCGACAAGCGTCAGGAACTTGTCCAACCTATCGAAAAGGGCCTGTTGGCTAACGGCGATGGTAAAAACCGCGCCACGACGCAAACCAATAGTGATGGGCTTTTCTCCTATACCATCGATGCTCGAAACGATTCCGCTACTTGGGTTGATGAGTTTACGATTACCGATGATCTTGAGTGCGCCAAAGACGGCACGGCGAGATTCATCTCAATCGAAACCCCCGTCGCCATCGGCGACCTCAACGGTCTGTGCAACGTATGGTATCGCACGACGCCGTTGGACTCGACAGACGTCGATGAGCCGGCAAACGCGACACTTGACGATGGGCACGAAAATCCTTGGCTTGAGTCCGACGAAGTAAAAGAGAGCCTGGGTGAGGACTGTCGCCTCGTCGATTACGACGGTTGGCACCTCTGGAAGGCGGATATCTCGACCACGGAATCCACCACACTCGAGGCGAAAGAACTCGACCTTGCATCCAATACCGTCGTAACGGGCATTCGAATTGAATACGGTGCGGTAGCCGCCGACTTTACGACTCGAAGCGATGCGGATTCTTGGACCCGCGATGATCTCAAAGATGAGCACGACGACCTTGACGATGCCAAAGCAATCCTTGGCACAGACGCTCGGGGCGCAATCGTGCACATGCAGGCGACGTCGGCTTATACGCCCCAAACCGCACTCACCAACAGCGCACGCGTCGATCTTTGCCGCAACGGCGGCGGCGACAAACTTGAGTCACATGACGAGGACCGTGTCATTCAACGCTGTACCCTACCGCAGGACCTACCGGCAACAGGATCAGTTCCCATCGCCGCTTGCATCACCGCGCTCCTGACCTCGGGTGCCGCAGCTCTATGGTTCGCTCGTCTTAGGTCGATCCCAAAGAACCGCTAGCACGATGAAAAAGCGGGCGAGCCAGTCCCCCAGCTCGCCCGCTTTCAATCATTTAAATCGCCGTATCTACTCTGCAGACGAAGATCCACCATCAACGATTGCCTGCTCGGACTCAGGAATCCCATCGGCACCCGTGCTCTGTTCTTGCTCCACCTCTTCGCTGATTGCGGAGGCGGGGGTCGAGCCCTTCGCACCCACGATGTAGGCAGCCCCAAATCCTAACGCAATGGCAATCAAGGTCAAAATCACGTAGACAGGCCAATGGCGCTTAATATACGAAAACACGTTGACTCCTTAGAGCTCCGTCTACGAACGGCGGATAACCTCGGTCACGACCTCGGATACCGTAGCAATGTTCGTCGGGTTGACATTGTGGGGCAGGTCGTCCTCGGTACGAGCGCAAGCCAGACGCGTGCCGTCCACGCCGGCGATGGTGAGGGCTCGGCGGCTCGCCTCGAGCGCGGCATAGGCATCGGTCTTGGCATAGGGCATCTCGAGCGCGCCACAATCGACATGGAACGACTTGCAGACCTTGCTGACCAGGTTCATGATGCGGCGATCGCCCTTGAGCAGTTGTTGTTCGCCCTCGACCGTCACAACCGAAAGCCTACCGGCGCCGACGGATTCAAGATTGATGAAAAATACGCCGCGGAGCTTATCGCGATGCGAAGCCAAGAAGGCCTTCATGCCGGCGCCATCACAATCCGAGGCGCCCGTTGCCACAAACCAGATATCGTGACCAAGCAGCTCATCATCGCCCATAGAGGCGACAGCCGAGAGCATATCTTCGGAAGAAGCGCCATCGGAAGACGTAGCGCCACCCTTCCAGCCATCGTTATCGTCCTCGAAGTTATTCCACGAACCGATACCGCGACCGGACTTCTTGGCATCGTAATCGTCTTCGACGCCCAGCCAATCACTCATGCTGTCCTGCTCGTTTTTCTTTTTACGACCGAACAGGCCACCCAGGCCGCGCTTACGAGACTTGGGTGCCGCCAGGGCGGGAGCCGAAATGGTCTCGATCGGCTGCGCGCCCGACACAACGGGCATAGGAGGCGCAACGGGTGCCGATGTGGGTTCGGGACCTTGGGCGGTAGCAAAGGGGTCGTTGACCTGGGCAGAGGGATCGGGAAGGTCGAACAGCGACGTGCGAGACGCAACGTTTGCCTGCTTCATAGACGGCAGCGACGGATCGGGGACCGAAGCCAGCGGAGACGAGGAAGGTGCAGGCGACGGTGCCGACGACGGATCGGGAACATTCATCTGCGGACGCGGCGATGCTTGGGAGGAAATCTGGGCCATAAGGGAATCGACCGTTTCGTCCTGGGTGGGAGCGACATTGGCAACCGTGGCACCGGAACCACTCGGGGTCGGCATGGTGAAAATCTGCGTGGAGTAAGGCCTCGACTCATCCGTTTCGAGAGTCTCGGAAACCGCAGGCACTTCCTCCTGCTCGGCCTCGGTCGAATCAGCTCGCTCGGCTGCCGCGTATTGCTCTTCGCCAGAGTTGGCCTCGACGGGCTCGTCCTCGGCAGCATCAATGGGCTCGTCATCGTCCACCGCGTCGCCCCGTTCATCGGAAACAGGAAGGGGCTCGGCAATCGCGGTGCCCTGCTTTTCAAACGTTATCGTGGAATCGAACTTCGCGGCATCAAACGACATGGTGCTATCGACGTGCTGCTGAGCCTCGAAAGACGTTGTTGCCTCAACAACATCCGCGGACGTCGGTTGCTGGGACTCAAAGGACGTTGTAGCTTCGGCGGCGTCGACGGGCACGGACTGCACAGCCTCGTTCTGCTCGAACTCTTGCGCCGCGAGCTCACGTGCCGCCTCGGCTGCCTGCTGCTGAGCGATAGCCTCCTGCTCGGCAGCCTCGCGTGCGGCAGCGCGCTTCTCCTCGAAATCGTCGACAAATTTCTTGCCCTTTGCAAGCGCACCCTTAAAGAAGTTGGAAGCGCTGGCGCCAATCGAAGAGAACGCGGATGCAATATCGGCATGAGGCGTTGCCGCGGGAATCTCGGCCGAGAAATCAGTATCGCTCTCGTAAGACACGCGCCTCGGCTGTTCAACGTAATCGTCGTCAGACTCGTCCGCAACGTCTTGCGCCGGCGCGGCGGGAGCCAAAATGTCCAGTCCTGCCGCGGGATCGATCGCGGACACCGCCTCGGACTCGGCAACGGCAGCGGTAACCGCGGCAGACTCATCATCCACAGTGACAACGGGCGCAGGCTCGGGCTCAAACGTCGGCTCCTCGCCCTCCTCGTAATCGAGCGTGCAGGACTCGGGAAGCATTCCGAGCGCACGGATGGCATCCGAACCAAAGCGGATGTTGCCGGCGGCGTTGCGATAGAGCTTGGGCTCGGGCTCGACCGCGGCAGGTTCCTCCGCCGACTCGGCAGCGGGAACCTCGTCATTGAACTCTTCGGCCTGGACAGCCTGATTCTGATCCTCGGGCACGATAGCGCCGATCAGCGTCTCGTCGGCAGATGCACCCTCAAAGCCCTCGATCTGCTCGTCGAAAGCCTCACCCTGTTCGGGCTCGGTCTGAGCGTCGGGAGCAATCGGCTGACCGAATTCGTCCTCGGCGTAGGTAGGCTCTTCATACTCGATGGTGTTGCCGTAGTCGTTTTGCTGCTGGGCCGCGGCATATTCCGCCGCTGCGCGCGCCATTTCCTCGGCACGACGCTTCTGCTCCCCAAAATAGGTATCGAACGGAACATCGTCGGGAAACTCGTTTTCACCCTGGAAGGGAGCAACGTTGTCCATAACGCCGAGCATAGCGGCGACAGAAGACTTGTTGCACACCGCGCCGGACGTATAGGGAAGAATGTGGCGGTTAGAGATGATGTTTGCCGCGTTGGCAAGTGCAACGAGGGAAGCGAGGATCGCGACAATCCACAGCAGAACCTTGAGCGCGCCGGGGAGCGGCAGGATGCGCAGGATGGCAACGGCAGCAGGGGCAACCGTGGCAACAGGCAACAGCTTGGCGATGAGCGCACGATACGAAGCATAGGGCTCGCGGGCGAGCAGCTCAGCACGGGGAGAGTCGTAGTGTGCGACAACGACCACCGGGCGGTTGCGCGGAGACGCGAGCGGGCCCGAGGCTTTGTGGTAGGCGATGACATTTTGGCTCACGCCCGTCTTGCCCAGGCGCGAAACCACGGGGTGGCCCGTGCGCTCGAGCACGTAAAGAACGGCGCCGACAATGGCCAGCAAGGTGCCGACCAAGCCGATACCGCCGCCGATGCCCATCAGCAGGGCACCGGCAAACGCAAGAATACCGGTAACGGCAAATGCCAACCTACTGGGCGCCGGGGCATTGAACTCCTGAACCTCGGGATCAAAGCCGTGGTTGCGGAAGATCTGAGCGATATCCTCGGCAGCCAAGCGCTCTTCTTCGCTGCATGCCGGCGTAATGCCGGTGTTCTGCAGCAGGTGGTTAATATAGTTCTGGGTGTTCGCCATGTGCGCTCCACATCCATAATCCGACAAATAGGCCCAATGCATGCACATTAGAACCGTATATAGTCGAAAGTATACCCCGAGCGAGCGCAAACGACCGAATTCGGCCCATCTTAACGCCCCGAGCGGACAAGGATATAGCCTAATCTCCATATCGGACTAAAATCATGACAGCAAACCACCTTCTCATGCGAGGACTCTATGACGGCAAGCGACACGACCGAGACAATTAAAAAGGGAAATTTGGAGCCCAGTTTCGATAAAACGGCTCAGCGCATCCTCAATCTTTTCTTTGTGCTCAACAGCTCCCCCGAACCGCTGATGACCGAGCAGATCGTCTTGGATTCCGACCTGGGATATGGCTCGGGCAATATCGACTCGGATAAGCGCAAGTTTCGGCGCGATCGTGACAAACTGCTCGAGCATGGCATCTTAATCAAGGAGGTTCGCCCCGCCGGCGCGCAGGAGACCGAGGAAAGCTCGTGGACAATCGACCGCGAGCACACGTTTGCGGCAGGCGGCCTCATTACCGCAGACGACGCCGATATCCTGCTCAACGCCATCGACCAGACACTAGCGGCCGGCTCATCCACTTTTGCCGCACCGCTTGCCGATATTCGCTCCAAGATTGCCTATCTCACCGGCAGGACGACGGTGGACGAAGTACCGATCCGCCGCTCTCCCACCGTCGATGCGGTATGGAGCGCCTTTGCCGAGCGATGCGCGCTGCGATTTTTATATCAGAACGAACGCGGCGAGCAGAAAGAACGTACCGTCTGCGTCTACGGCATGTTCGAGCGCGAGGGCGTGGCGTACTTCTACGGCCTCGACAATGTTACCGACGGCATCAGGACATTCCGCTGCGACCGTATCGTTCGCGCTTGGCGTCCTTCGAAGGCCTACGCCATCCCTGCAGACTTCAATCTCAACGACTATCTGTTCTTTGAATTCGATTTTGCCGACCGACCGCCCGTTGCAGCCACGTTCTCGTTCGCCCCTCAGACGCAGATCGATATGATCAACGGCCTCACGCACGGGCGAGGTGAGCTCGCACACACCGATGCGGGATGGACCTGGACCGTTGACGTGCGTGACCTTGAAGCCGCCGCCTCATTTTGCATGGCCCACGCCATGGACGGCATGAGGCCCATGGCCCCCAAATCGCTCAAGCAGGCATGGAACCACCTCATTGAAAGGACGGTGCACGAGCATGCCCGTGCGTAAACTCACCAGCGAGCAGAGACTCTCGCGCGCCATCGACATCATGGAGGCCCTCTACGCCGCCGGCGAGAGCGGCATGACACGAACCGAGATTTGCAATCGCCTTGACATCACGGGGGTGTCGCTCGACGAGATTCTCGAGATCATCTCGACGCTCGCGGACCGAGAATCGGGCGCGCGCATCATCTGCGAATGCCGCGGCGAGCGTGTGGTCCTCACCGGTGACGCCGGTCGTGTGCTACCGCTGCGCCTGAGTGCCGCCGAGGGCGCTGTGCTCAACCACGAACTTGAATCGTTGGGGATCGAGCCGCAGACGGCAGCTCGGATTCGACATGCCCTTCTACCCGAAGAGCTCGGCTATAACCAGCGCGTCTTTGACACCGTCAACCACGGGTCGCACTGGCAGCAGCTGAGCTGCGCCATTCAGGACGGCGTTCGCTGCCGCATCTCGTATCGCTCGATGGACGATACACGGCCACGCGAGCGTCTGGTCGACCCCCTGCGCATTACGGCAAACGGCGACCAAACATACCTGATTGCCTGGGACATCACAGTCGATGAGCAGCGCACCTATCGCATGGATAAAATCGAGGGACTCGCCTTGACGGAAGACTCCGTCGTGCCTCACGCACCGGACGCTGCATCCCTCCACGATTCCCTTGCCCGGACGCAGCGTAGCGCAAAGCTCCTGATACCATTCGATATGGCGGAGCATCTGGACTGGGCCGGCATCACCCTAATCGAGCGCAGCGGGGCAGACGTGGCAACGGTAACCGTGCATTACGGCTCCGAGCGTTGGCTACTGAGCCAGATAATCGCAGCGGGCGGAGCCATCCGCATCTTGGATGACCCCGCCTTGTCAAAGCGTCTGTGCGATATGGCAAAAACCCTCGTCTGCCCGCTTTAGCGCCGCCGCTCGTGGCGCGCACGCCACAGTTGCAGATAGTGCCCGATCTGCGCCGATTCGATGCGCTGGTAGGAGCTCGTGGGCAGCGACGTTAAGAACTTCTTTCCGTAGCCCTTCGTCACCAGGCGCGGGTCGGCCAGAATCAGCACGCCACAATCGGTCGACGAGCGGATAAGGCGGCCGGCCGCCTGCTTGACCTCGAGCACCGCCTCGGGCAGCGAATAGCGCGCCCAAGCGCGGTCTTCGCGCAGGTTGCGCTCGCACGAGAGCGGGTCCGTGGGGCTCGAGAACGGCAGCTTGGGAATGATGACGCAGCGCAGCGTCTCGCCGCTGGCGTCGAATCCCTCCCAGAAGGCCTTAAGCGCAAAAAGCGACGAGGTCGGCTCGTTGATAAACCGGTCGCGCAGGCGACGAGGAGATGAGTTGCGCTGCTGGCAGTTGAGCTCCAGACCCGCACGGGCCATCTTGGGCTCAACGCGGGCGTACAGGTCTTCCATGTCGCGCCGATTGGTGAACAGCGTGAGCACCGATCCGCCCATGGCAAGATGGGCGTCGACCAGCACGCGCTCGAGCGCCGTAAGATAGCTCTCACGATCGCGCGGATCGGGGATATCGCCCGCAACGACTACGGCCATGTTCGAATCGAAGTCGTAGCTCGAATCCAAGTGCAGCGATGAGGATGTCGAAGCGCCGATGCGATCGAGGCCGACCGCGTGGTTAAAGTGTTCAAAGCTTTTGGACACCGTCATGGTCGCCGAGGCAAAGATAGCCGTGTGAACCTCGGGCAGCCACTCGGTTGCCAAGGCCTCACCAATGTCGATGCGCTCTGCGGTCATCGACTCTCCGCCGGCACGCAACCTGCGATTGACCTGCAGCGAATACACGTAGTGTTCATCGGCGCCATCAATGATGAGTTTGAGGTTCTCGGCCAGCTCGTGCAGGCGGCGCGAGATATCACCCAGGTCAACAACAACCTCGGGCTTGTCGGCGGCGACGGCTTGCACCAGCGCGTCGACGCTCTTGTCAGCTTGTTCCAATGCGTCGATGGCAGTGTAGGCCGACGGTAAGAAATCATGCCAGTCGTCAGATTCGCGCAGCTCGGGGCCAATCCATAGATTGGCATTGTCATAACCCCCACGGGCACGGCGGCCGAGCTCGCGAACGCCATCGAACACGTCGGCGATTGCCATGCTCGCGCGTGCAACTGTCGACGTCGCCTTGGCAGTAAGGCCCAGATAGAGCGTAGAGCCCTCGGAGGTTGCCAAATCACGGGAAACCTGGCTTAGCGCGCCGGTGCTCGAGCCACCCAGGCGCTCAAACAGAACGCGTGACTCGTCCGCCGACACCACGCGCGCCCACTGGCGGCGCGCCTCGCGCTCGATGGAATGGGCCTCGTCGATTACCCAATGACGAATCGGAGGCAAAATCCTGCCCTCGGCCGCAACGTTGCGGAACAGCAGGGAATGGTTGGTGACCACCACATCGGCATGCGCCGCACGACGGCGAGCGCCGTGGACCAAACATTTATCAGGGAAAAACGGGCAGAGGCGACGAGCACACTCGCGCGAGGCCGTCGTAAAGTCGGGGCGGTTGACGCTGCGCCACCGAATGCCAAGTGAGTCGAGGTCGCCATCGGCTGATTGGCAGACGTACGCCATAATGACCGCGACCGCCGTGAGCGTGTCCGCCGGATCGCGCTTGGTGGTAATCTCGACCTGGCCGCGGCTCATGCGCTCAAGCTTGCGCAGGCACGGATAGTGGTCATACCCCTTGAGAGCGCAAAATGACAGACCACCGTCCAGTTGCTCGGCAAGTTTTGGCAGCTCATGATACATGAGCTGGTCGGCAAGATTGTTCGATTTGGTCGCAATACCAACCGTGATGTTGTTACGGCGTGCTGCCTCGGCAAAAGGCACCAGATAGGCCATCGATTTGCCGACGCCCGTGCCCGCCTCAATTACGCGATGTGTGCCCGTGACCAGCGCATCGCGGACCTCGAGCGCCATCGCGATCTGCTCATCACGCGGCTCGTAAGTGGGATACATGCGATTGACCAGGCAACCCGGCGCATAGTCTGCCTCAATCTCCTCACGACTCGGCATCTTGAGGATCGGCAGTTCGTCGGCGTCCACCCGATCGTCGGCGTGATCGGCCTTGAGAACGTCAGCACGAGCGGCGCTGAGAGAGAAGATAGAACCAGGGTTCTGCCCCGCCAAGAATGAGAAGATAGGACGATAGGACCAAGGCACATCCGGATGCATGTCGGCTAGGCGCGCCATGAGGCCCTGAGGCAAGTCGGTGAGCGCCACGAGCAACACGCGCCATACGCCACACAGGGCGTCGACGTCGGCATTGGCACGGTGTGATACCGAGTCACAGCCAAACAGATCGGCCATAAAAGACAGCTTGTGCGAGGCCAGGCGCGGAAGCGCGATGCGCGACAGCGCCAGCGAATCGATCCAGATATCGCTCACGTTGACGCCGCCTTTGACCGACTCGATAAACGAGCGGTCGAACGTGGCGTTATGTGCGATCACCGGGCAACCACCGACAAAATCGGCGAGAGCGGCTACGGCCTCAACGGCCGACGGGGCATCTGCCACATCGGCATTTGTAATGCTCGTGAGCTCGGTAATCTCGGCGGGAATCAGCTGTTTGGGATGCACGAAGGTATCGAAGCGGTCGACGACCTCGCGGCCCGAAAGACGGGCCGCCGAGATCTCGATCAGCTCATTGTCCTGCACCGAAAGACCTGTGGTCTCGGTATCGAGGACGATCACATCTTCCTCGATAAGGCCGAAGGACTGCGTTTTGGCGCGTTCGGCAATCGTGGCATAGGAGTCGATGACAAACTGCGGCGTTCCTGACGAAACCGCGTCCTCGATTAGCATGCAATGCCCGCTCGACGAAGGCCCATACGGATCAGGCTGTCACAGACCTGCGGGAACGTCATGTCGTCGGTGTGGCGGATCTCGTCCGGATACAGCGACGTATCGGTCATGCCGGGAATGGTATTGGTCTCGAGGATAACGGGGCCGTCCTCACTCACGATAAAGTCGCTGCGCGAGATACCCAGGCAACCGAGGGCCTTGTGAGCAGCACAGGCAAGCTCCTGGGCACGAGCGTAATTCTCGGGTGAAATCTGCGCCGGAATGCGATGGATGTCCGTAGGGTCGACATACTTCACGTCCAGATCGTAGAACTCGCAGTCCTCGGGCTTACGAATCTCGACAATCGGCAGAGCACGCACGTCATCTTCGCCGTATACGCCGACGGTGATCTCGGTACCCTCGATGCACTTCTCGACCAGCACTTTGTCGCCGTACTCAAACGCCTTGGCGATTGCCGCGGGCAGCTCGGAGGGCTCATGGACCAGGGAAATGCCATAGCTGGAACCGTTGACGGCCGGCTTCACAAAGCAGCGCTCGCCACAAACCTCGACGATATGATCGATATCGACTTCATCGCCCACCTCGAGCGCAAGGCCGGGGGCAATGGGAATGCCCGCCTTGGCGTACAGGAGCTTAGAGACCTCCTTGTCGGCACCGCAGGCGCTGGCAAGCACGCCCGAAGCCGTGTAGGGGATACCCAGGGTCTCCATGGCGCCTTGCATGGCGCCATCCTCGCCGCCGGCACCGTGCATGGCGATAAACGCCACGTCAAAGCCGCCGGTCGCCATGGTTACCATAAAATCATCGGCAGCCGTGTCGAGCAGCTCCACCGAAGTGTAGCCGGCCTCCTTCAAGGCAACCACGACGTTCTTTCCCGAATTGAGCGAGATCTCGCGCTCAGCGGAATGACCGCCCGCCAAGACCGCTACGTGCATGTTCTCTAGGCTTTTACCCGGCATGGGCAGACTCCTCCTCTATAATTTCTGCAGCTGATACCATATTGTAGCGATACCCTCTACGTTTCCCCAAAATCGAAAGGCTTCCATGAATCCCAGGACTAAATCTCAGGACATTCGCGACTTGAGCCAAAACGATATTCGCGAGCTCGTGGCCGAGCTTGGCCAGCCCGCCTTCCGCGCGAAGCAGCTCATCGAATGGGTCTTTGAGAAGAACGTTTGTTCGTTTGACGATATGACCAACCTTCCCAAGGCTTTCCGCGAGCAGCTTAAAGAGGCTTTTGCCTTTGACACGCCGACTGAACTCACCAAGCAGGTTTCCAAAGATGGCTCTCGCAAGTATCTGCTCGAGTACCACGACGGCGTTTCCGTCGAGACCGTCGGCATGCCCCGTCGTAACAAGCTTTCCGTCTGCGTTTCCACCCAGGCAGGCTGTGGCATGGGCTGTGCCTTTTGCGCTACCGGTCTCAACGGCCTCAAGCGCTCTCTGACCGCTCAAGAGATCGTCGACCAGGTACTTCATGTATCCAACGACTTTGGCGAGCGCGCCACGAGCGTTGTCTTCATGGGCCAGGGCGAGCCGTTTGCCAACTACGACGAGGTTCTCAAGGCGCTGCGAATCCTCAACGACCCCGATGGCATCGGTATCGGCGCTCGTCACCTCACTGTCTCTACCAGTGGCGTTATTCCCGGTATTCGCAAATTTGCCGACATCCCCGAGCAGTTCACGCTTGCCGTTTCCCTGCATTCCGCCATCCAGTCGACGCGCAATAAGCTCATGCCCGGTGTTAAGAAATACACGCTGCTTCGCCTTCACGAAGCGCTTCAGCTCTACACCGAGAAGACTGGCCGCCGCCCGACCTATGAGTATGCCATGATCGAAGGCGTTAACGATACGAATCCCGAGATGCAGGCGCTCTGCGATTTCTGCGAGGGAACGTTGTGCCACGTTAACCTGATTCAGCTTAACGACATCGAGGGTAGCCCGCTCAAGCCGTCGCCGATTCATAAGGTTGAGGATCTTCAGCGTCGTCTTGAGTCCCGTGGCATCGAGACCACGATTCGTAACTCCCGTGGTAACGATATTGACGCCGCCTGCGGACAGCTGAAGCAGCGCTTCAAAGTTCAGAAGAACGCATAGGGGAGTCGCATCCCAAAACGTTTCATGTGAAACATCGAACGACCCCGGTTACAGAATATGCAACCGGGGTCGTTTCATTTATTGACCTTAATTTTGAATCAGCTGCTACCTGTCCCATTTTTTACGGCCAAAATAAGGGGTCCTTGTCTCATGAATCAGACAAGGACCCCTCAAAATATGCTGAGTAATTGTTAGGTACCTAATAGCCTAGATTTTCCCATTGGTTGTTGACCCAACCTTGATTAATCTTGGGATTCTTCGTTACCTGAGCAGTACGCATGGCAACATCTTCCGTCATAACATCCATTTTCTTTTTGGAAGTATCGACGATATCTTGCGCGCCACGAAGCAAACGACCTCGAAGTTCATCGTCTGTCGCGATCTTATAGCCAGCAAAGGCACCAGCCGCGACAGTCGTCACCAATGCAATCGCTGTCAAAATCTTATTCCTCATCTTGGCCTCCTTGATCAAACTGAATCATTTCGCCAAGAATACGAGAGAGTTCTTCCTCGTCTTTAAACTCAATCTCAATCTTATTCTTTCCACGCGAGCTCTTCACACGCACGTTGGTATTAAATACCTGACGAAGCACACGGGCAGCCTTTTTAAAGGACTGAGGCGTTGCAGGCCTTGGCGTCTTAGGTGTCTCTCCGGCAGAAAACAACGGAGCAAGATTTTCTGTCGCTCTTACGGAAAGGCCCTCTGTAACAACTTTCTCTGCAAGTCGAATACGCGCGTCCTCATAGGGAACTGCAAGAATCGCACGTGCATGACCAGCAGTAAGTTTGCCCTCAAAAATCATCTGCTGAACTACTTCGGGGAGATCGAGAAGACGCAGCGAGTTTGTAATTGCAGAGCGTGACTTGCTTACTGCCTTCGACAATGCCTCCTGGGTCATCCCGCTGGCATCAATGAGTTGGCGATAGCCCTTAGCCTCTTCGACGGGATTCAGATCAGAACGCTGAAGGTTTTCGATAAGAGCAAGAGCCAGCATCTCTTCATCATTTACCTCTTTAATGATGACTGGCAATTCTTCAAGGCCAGCAAGCTTTGACGCCTGGTAACGACGCTCACCAGCGATAATCTCATAGCCGTTTCCATGCTTGCGAACCAAAAGCGGCTGCAAAACGCCATGTTCTTGGATTGACTCGCTCAACTCGCGAAGTTCAGTTTCGTTAAAGTGAATTCGCGGCTGATTAGGGTTGGGAACGATATCCTCAATAGGTAGTTTTGTTTCAGATGTGGCATTTGAAGCCGATGCAGCCGAACCGCCGGTCTCATACTCGGCCTCTGAGACCAAAGCATTGAGTCCACGTCCCAATCCGCCACGTTTCTTTACACTAGGCACGCTTGATCACCTCTTTTGCAAGGTTCATATATGCTTTTGCACCCTTATTTTGAGGTGCATAGGTAATTACCGGTTCTCCAAAAGACGGAGCTTCGGAGATTTTAACCGTACGGGGGATTAGCGTCTTAAACGCCTTATCACCAAAGTACGATTGAACCTCCTCAACAACCTGATTCGATAGTGAAGTACGCGAGTCATACATGGTCATAAGCACACCATAGGTGTCTAAGCCCTTGTTCAGCCGTGATTTGACCATCTTCATTGACTCAAGCAGCTTCGTAACGCCCTCGAGTGCGTAATATTCGCACTGGATCGGAATCAAAACGCTGTCTGCTGCGGTCAAAGCGTTGATAGTAAGCAGGCCGAGCGAAGGAGGACAGTCAATGAAAATAAAGTCAAACTCGTCCTGAATCGGCTCAAGCAAATCTTTGAGGCGGGTTTCACGAGCAATTGCGCTTACGAGCTCAATTTCCGCGCCTGCAAGTTGAATTGTAGCCGGAATAACGAATACCTTTTTACAATTTGTATCAAGAACAAGCGATTCTGCCGGCACATCATTCAACAATGCATCATAGATGCAGTGATCAAGGTCTTCTTTTTCAATTCCGAATCCACTGGTGCTGTTTCCCTGCGGATCAAAATCGACAATCAGTGTCTTACGACCCTGCTCACCCAGTGCTGCTGCAAGGTTTACAGCCGTCGTTGACTTACCGACGCCGCCTTTTTGATTGATGATTGCAATGATACGCGTGTCTTTTGCGCTCTTAGAACGCTTAACGTCGCGAAATCCCACGGTCCCTCCTGGTGTGTATTAAAGCTGTCAAACGGAGGATGTTTCACGTGAAACATTCCGAATCGATATCAACCGCCATGTTTCACGTGAAACACTGCAAGTTGTTAGTATCCATTATGTTTCACGTGAAACATCTAGGCAAGCGGATTCTTCTTTGCCACGCCATTTGCACGAGGCAATGAGACGGATGCATGATGACTCTTCTTAAGAATAATGAACTCCCTGTGACCCAAGCCTTCAGGCAAATCAATTGCGTCATTCAGAAGCAAAGTGAAGCCGCAAATCTTAGCTGCTGACATGCCGGAAGCAAGCTCCTCATCCGAAGGATTGCCCTTGGTTATAACAAATAGCCCTCCATCCTTCAGATACGGAGCCGCATACTCAACAAGAATCGGTAGAGGGGCCAGTGCGCGGGCGGTTACAACAGAGAACTGCTTCTTATGGCTTCGAGCATATTCTTCAAGACGATCATGAACTGCATGAGCATGTTTCAATCCAAGAGCATGGACAAAGGAATTAACCGCATCAACCTTCTTGCCAACAGAGTCAATATAAGTAGCTTTACGATGCGCGGTTATGGTCAAAGGAATACCAGGGAAGCCCGCACCTGTTCCCATATCGAGCAAAGCTCCCTCAGGAGCCTTGTTGATATAGGGGAGCAAAACAAGTGAGTCGAGGATATGAAGTACTGCAGCATCTTCTACGTTAAGAATACGGGTGAGATTGGTTGTCTTATTTGTTTCTAGAACCAAATCCAAATGCTGAATACATTTCCTCAGCTCAACATCAGTTACGCTCAAGGAATACTCTTTGCAATAGGAAGTTAGACGACTCAACATCTCGTCAGCCTGCTGATCAGTAAGTACTAACAACGAAAGCTCCTTTCTGACAAAAATCAGTGTATCGAGAACTTTTGACAAAAAAAGGGGACGTGGAAACCACGTCCCCTTAGCATAAGCTCGAGAAGATTATCGAGCAACAATCACCACATGGCGATCAGGGTCAGAACCCTCAGAATGAGTATCGACGGCATCATTGCCACGAAGTGCAATGTGAACCAGTCGACGCTCGTAGGCATTCATGGGCGGAAGCGAAACACTCTTATGAGTGCGGATGGCACGCTCGGCAGCAGACTGAGCCATGGAGGCAACCTTGTCCTGACGGCGACTCTTGTATCCCTCTACGTCCACTACAACCGGATACCTAAAGCCAAGTTTGCGGCTCACCAGCAAAGAGAACATAACCTGAAGGGCATCAAGGGTGCGACCATGACGGCCAATGAGAACAGCAAGGTCGGGAGCCGTTACATCCAAAATCAGCTCACCCTCGTCGCCCTCATACTCATCGATAGGAGAGTTGGCGGCATCGAAGTGCGAAAGGATGGAACGCAGGATGGAAATCGCAACATCGGCAATGGTGTCGAGCTCCTCATCGGTCAGCTCTTCACCAGCCTTGTAGCGCTGTGCAATCTCGGGATAATCGCCCGCGACCTGCGGGGCAACCTCCTCAAGCATATCCTCGATGATCTCTTCAGACATAACGTACTCCAAAAGTTAGGTACCTAAATAAGATTGATATCCCGTTACTTCTTCTTGTGCGGGCGCGGCTTCTTCTCTCGACGAGTGACCTCAACCTGCAGCGGCGCGTTCTTAAGACGCTCCTCCTCATCGGCCTTCGCCTTGTCGATGACCTTCTGCGTCACAAAAATCTGCTGGATAACCTGCCAAGCAGACGAGACGTCGTAGTACAGCAGAACACCAACGGGAAGGCTCCAGCCCATCCAAAGCATCATGACCGTCATGACAACGGCCATCATACGCATGCTCTGAGCCTGCTGGCCGGTCTGGTTGCGCGACATATAGAGCTGCGGAATCAGGGTCAGGACGGCGAACAGGATCAGGCAAACCAGCGCAGGCAGTGCAACCATAAAGCCATCGGCAAAGGAAGCGCTCGGCGTGGTGGTCAGGTCGGGCAGGATGTTGAAGAACGAGAACGTGCCGTCGTTAAAGTACTGCGGCAGGTTGCGCAGCAATGTAAACAGGGCGAACAGGATAGGCATCTGAATCAGCAGCGGCAGACAGCCAGCCATGGGGTTGAACTTGTTCTCGCTGTAGAACTTCTGCATCTCCTCGGCCTGACGCTGGGGATCGTCGGCATAGCGCTCCTGGATCTCGAGCATCTTGGGCTGCAGCACCTGCATGCGAGCCGTCGACTTGGTCGACTTGAGCATGAGCGGCGTCAGCAGCAGACGGATGATGACCACCAGGATGATGATGGACAGGCCCCAGTCGACCGCAAAGGTCTGGATGAGCTTGAGCAGCTCGAAAAGGATGTTAACGATCCAATCCCACATGTAAGTTTTCCTCCGATAGCGAGTGCCCGCTAGGGCACAGGGTCATAACCGCCGACGTGCAGGGGATTGCAGCGAGCGATGCGCCTCACGGCAAGCCAGCAGCCTCTCAAAACACCGTGCTTCTCAATCGCCTGGACGGCGTATTGCGAGCACGTTGGGTAATAAATGCAGGCGTCAGGCAATAAGGGCGAAATAACCTGTTGATATATGCGAATAGGAGCGATGGCAACACGTCGCAAAACGTGATTGCTCATCGCTCCTCCCCGGCAACGCCGGCGCGCTTCATAAGCGAACGCAACGCCTTGTCCATCTCCTGCGGCGAGGAAACCCTCGTCTTGGGAGTTGCAAACAAGATGATGTCATAACCCGCAACGGGAAATCCGCAGCTGCGGGCGGCCTCGCGCATCACACGCTTAGATCGGTTGCGCACGACGGCACAACCGAGTCGCTTAGCACCAACGAAGGCGACCCTTCCGGAGTCGCCTTCGCCAACCGATTCACATATGGTCATTCGAATCAGAGGGTGATTGAAACGACGCCCCTGACTGAACACATGCTCGAAATCTTGCCGAGACTTAATAGTCTTCATGCGAGATGTGTGTATCGCTGCTAGACAGTGAGACGCTTGCGGCCCTTGGCGCGACGACGGGCGAGCACGGCACGACCACCCTTAGTGGCCATACGGGCACGGAAGCCATGGGTCTTGGCACGCTTACGCTTATTAGGCTGATACGTACGCTTCATCTTAAGTTCCTCCTGCTGCATTTCGAGTGTCCGCGGGGACGCGGACGCAGATATAGACACGTGAGCTTGAAGATTGTAGGGAAATCAATGTTCAAATGTCAAGAAATCAAAGGTAAAAGGTTGCGCAGTTCACACGGTTCCCCCATAAGCACAACCGAAATTTGCGCCTCATGGCAACCTTTCACGATATTTCATCGAGTTTTCAACAGGTCATGTTGGCAATGTTGAGAACTTTTCACCCGTTTTCCAAAGTTTTCAACAAGTTTTGAAAAGTTGTAGAAAGATGAGAAACGTTGCACGGTGAGCTACTATTTGTTCGAAACCTTTTGAAAGATTGCGAGCGGCATGTCTGACGACTTTTACACCATGGTCGATTCCGGAGACCCGGCACCCGACAACGAGCACATCACCGGCGTGCGCGAAGAGCGTGCGGAAGGCGAGCAGACGACCACGCAGGCGCCAAAAGCCATGTACGCCGCGCGCATCGCCGTCTATGACGACATGCTGTCGACACCGCGGGTGATCGTCATTGATCCGCAAGATGTCCGCACGTATTTGGAAGAGACGACCAACACCGTCTACCAGTGCATGAAAGAACAAGGTGGCCATATCTCGCTCATGGTCATCCGCGAGATTGTCGAAAACTTTATCCACGCACACTTTGCCGAGCCCATCATCTCGATTCTGGACGGCGGAGACACCATCCGCTTTGCTGACCAAGGACCCGGCATCGACGACAAGGAACGTGCTTTCGACTTTGGCGTTACCAGCGCAAACAGCAAGATGAAGCGCTATATCCGTGGAACCGGAGCAGGGTTTCCCATGGTGCAGGAGTATTTGGAAAACGCCGGCGGTGCCGTATCCATCGAGGACAACATGGGCAACGGCACCGTGGTTACGGTAAGCCTGAACCCTAAACGCGTGCAGGAAATCGAGCGTGCCGGCGGACGCGGCGCTGCCGTGCGGCCCGAGACGGAGCAGCCCACATATCCCCTGCCGGGAGCTTTTGCGCAGCAGCCCGTGGCAACGCAGCAGATGCAGCCCCCCGTGGGACAGATGCAGCAGCCCGGAATGCTTCCCACACAAGAACCCCAGGCGGCATCTATGTCGATGCCGCCAAACATGCCAGAGGCCATGCCGCTGGCTGATCAGGATGCAGCAGCAATGCAGCAGGCGACGGGGGCGCCGGGTGGCCAGCAAATGGGCTATCAGCCGTACCAACAGGGATATCCATATCAGCAGATGCCGCCACTGGGGTATGGCCAGCAGTTCCCGCAGCAGTACCAGCAGGGATATCAGCAGCCGTACCAGCAGATGCCGCAGCAGCAGTACAACCCTTGGGCCCAGCAGACGCCTCCGCAGCCTTACCAACAGTGGCCTCAAAGTTTTCAACAGCAAATGCCACCGACGCAGAGTTCTCAACAACCAGCAGCTCAAATGATGTATCCTAATGCAGTAAATCAGTATGCACAGCCACAACCGGACGTGTTCGTAAGCGATCGCGGCAACGCCGCGCTGGGCTATCTGGCGCAAAATCAAGCGTGCGGCGCAACCGATCTTGCGAGGGCGTTTGGAAACTCGGCCCCCACTTGGTCACGCACGCTCAATGACTTGGCGCAGGCCGGCTTGGTCATCAAGCATGGCCAGAAATACCATCTGACCGAACTCGGCGCCGCTCGCGTGCGAGCTCAGAGCTAAAGAACGGGAGAGACAGTGGACGAGGAAGCAAGCATCATCCTGGGAGATGCCATCGCCTTTTGCCAGCGCGACGGCCAAGATGCACGCCTCATCAACATGCTGGGGCAATCGCGCGCCATAAGCCTGACCGAAGATACGCTCACGATCGAGGCCCCCTCGCGCTTTGCCATCGCGCAGCTCAAAAAGCATCAGCCGACTATTGAGGCCTATCTGGAAGAAATCGCCTTTGCACCGATTGCTCTCGACATCGTGGCACCGCAAGGCGCCGCGACGGAATCCGCTGCCGCCACGGCGCCCGCCACGGCTCCC
>CABSNS010000002.1:0-21381 GCA_902479105.1 uncultured Collinsella sp.
TGACACGGAAGAGGTCAGAAGTTCAAATCTTCTAACGCCCACCAAATGTTCGCAGTCCAGAGGCTTTGCTTCTGGACTGTTTTGTTTTATGCCGCCAAACATGCCAGCAAATTTTGATCCAAGGTCTGTATGCGATGGTCTTCGCATCCCGTAGGGGTGCCGGCAGATTGCATACGTCCTGGCCGAGCGTGACCGCAACATGTTGGTCAAGCATAATCTTTTGGATTCTTTTGGCGTGAGTGGCTTGGTTTTAGTAGGATTTGTCAGTGGCTTGACTAAGGGGGTTTTATAGCTGCCATGCAGGTAGCCGTGTTGGTAACGTTTTACCGACTTGTCAAATACCCCTCATTTATAATGCGTCTGCAAAATGACTAATTGCTTTGACCTGCTGAAACACTATATGTTGTGTTTGACCTAAAAAAAGAATACAGGATATAGATGCATCTTTGTCGTATGATAGATGGCGGACAGAGAACGAAGACCTTAATTGCCTCTTTTGAACGTGTCCTTGAGCCGCTTGATCGGCTCCTGGGAATGTCCGCATAGAGGCTTATGGTTTATCGAGAACACAGATTGCGCGACGGCGCCGCAAGACAGGGGCAAGCCCTGCCGGGCATCGTTTGGCTCTGAAGCGCAATGAGGCTACGACGCGAAAGAGGCAAGAGGATGAAGATCATCAAGCGCAGCGGCACCGAGGTTGTCTTTGACATCGATAAGATCGTCAATGCCATCCGCGCCGCAAACTTGGAGGTCGAGGAGAGCTCTCGTCTTACCGACCGCCAGGTGGTTTACGCGGCGCAAAACGTCGCCGAGGCATGCGAGAACGCGGGCCACACCGTGTCGGTCGAGGAGATTCAGGATTTGGTCGAGGACGAGATCATGCGTCTCGACTGCTATGAGGTTGCCCGCCACTACATCATCTATCGCTATGTTCAGAGCCTGAAGCGCCAGAAGAACACGACCGATGACAAGATCCTGTCGCTGATCGAGTGCAACAACGAAGAGGTCAAGCAGGAGAACTCCAACAAGAACCCGACCGTCAATTCCGTTCAGCGTGACTACATGGCCGGCGAGATTTCCAAGGACCTGACTCAGCGCGTGCTGCTGCCCCAGGAGATTGTGGATGCTCACAATGAGGGCCTGATTCACTTCCATGATTCGGACTACTTTGCCCAGCACATGCATAACTGCGACCTGGTGAACCTGGAGGATATGCTCCAGAACGGTACTGTTATCTCGGGTACGCTGATTGAGAAGCCGCACAGCTTCTCGACCGCTTGCAACATCGCGACGCAGATCATCGCCCAGGTTGCTTCCTCCCAGTACGGTGGCCAGTCGATTTCGCTGACCCATCTTGCCCCGTTCGTCGAGGTGAGCCGTCAAAAGATTCGCGGTGAGGTCGCCCGCGAGCTCGAGGAGCTCGGCGTTTCCGCATCTCCCGAAAAGGTTCGCGAGGTCGTTGAGGATCGCCTGCGTGACGAGATCCGTCGCGGCGTCCAGACGATTCAGTATCAGGTCGTGACCCTTATGACCACCAATGGCCAGGCGCCGTTCGTGACGGTCTTTATGTATCTTAACGAGGCCCGTACGCCTCAGGAGAAGCACGACCTTGCCATGATCGTGGAGGAGACGCTTCGCCAGCGCTACGAGGGCGTTAAGAACGAGGCCGGCGTGTGGATTACCCCGGCATTCCCCAAGCTTATCTATGTACTCGAGGACGATAACGTTCACGAGAATTCCCCGTACTTCTACCTGACCCAGCTGGCTGCCAAGTGCACCGCCAAGCGCATGGTTCCCGATTACATCTCCGAGAAGAAGATGCGCGAGCTCAAGCTGTCGAAGGGCGAGACTGCGGGTAACGGTGACTGCTATACCTGCATGGGCTGTCGCAGCTTCTTGACGCCCGACCGCTCAGGCAACGGCTTTAACAACGTTGCCAACGCGCTGAACTACGACCCGAGCAAGCCCAAGTACTATGGTCGCTTTAACCAGGGCGTCGTGACCATTAACCTGCCTGATGTTGCGCTGAGCTCGCACCAGGACATGGACAAGTTCTGGAAGATCTTCGACGAGCGCCTTGAGCTTTGCCATCGTGCCCTGCTGTGCCGTCATGAGCGCCTGATGGGCACGCTTTCGGATGCCGCGCCGATTCTTTGGCAGTACGGTGCTCTGGCACGTCTGAAGAAGGGCGAGACGATCGATAAGCTGCTCGTGGGTGGCTACTCCACCATCAGCCTGGGGTATGCCGGTCTGTATGAGTGCGTCAAGTACATGACGGGCCACAGCCACACCGAGAAGGAGGGCACGCCCTTTGCCATGGCCGTCATGCAGCACATGAACGACAAGTGCGCCGAGTGGAAGGCCGAAAGCGATATCGACTTCTCGCTGTACGGCACCCCGCTTGAGTCGACGACCTACAAGTTTGCCAAGTGCCTGCAGCGCCGTTTTGGCATTATCCCGGGCGTGACGGACAAGGGCTACATTACCAACAGCTATCACGTCCATGTGTCCGAGGAGATCGATGCCTTCGATAAGCTTAAGTTTGAGGGCATGTTTCAGCAGCTTTCGCCGGGCGGTGCTATCTCCTACGTTGAGGTTCCCAACATGCAGGACAACCTCAAGGCTGTCATTCGCGTGATGCAGTACATCTACGACAACATCATGTACGCCGAGCTCAACACCAAGAGCGACTACTGCCAGGTGTGCGGCTACGACGGTGAGATCAAGATTGTCGAGGACGATGGCAAGCTGGTGTGGGAGTGCCCCAATTGCGGCAATCGTGACCAGGAGAAGATGAACGTCGCCCGTCGTACGTGCGGCTACATCGGTACCCAGTTCTGGAACCAGGGTCGAACCGAGGAGATCCGCGACCGCGTGCTGCATCTCTAATAACTATCCCAGGCTGCCCCGTAGCGAGGCCCCGGACCTTTACTCGCTATTTCGGACAGTCCTGGCTCACGACGGAGGCGCCACTGGCGCCTCCTGTTCGTGCGGAACTCATATCGAGCAAAGGTCCGGGGCCTCGCTACGGGGCAGCCAAGTTGACGTAGCTGAGATGCAGCATGCGTCTGCTCACTCCTCGAAGTTCTTAGCGGAAATGAGTTGAGCTGCAATGACGATCTGCTTGCAATGGCGGTTGAGCTGCAGCTGAGTATTTATTGGACCTCGAACCCTATGCTCGATGTTCGCTTCGTTCATTGAGTTACCCTTTGCATGAGGCCGGGACATATCGTCCCGCCCGCAGTTTCGCAGGCCGCAGGCCGAGAATGTTTGAGGACGGGATGATATGTCCTGGCCTCCCAGGAGAGTTACCTATGAATTACGCGAACATTAAGTATTTCGATATTGCTGATGGGGAAGGCGTTCGTACTTCTCTGTTTGTGAGCGGGTGCCGTCGTGGGTGCAAGAATTGCTTTAACTCTGTCGCGTGGGACTTTGCTGCGGGCGAGCCGTTCGATCGCGCCGTCGAGGATAAGATTATCGAGAGTCTCGACCATCCCTTTATCGATGGTCTGACGATTCTGGGTGGCGAGCCTATGGAGCCCGAGAATCAGGCGGGGCTTGTTGACTTCATTGAGCGTGTTCGTGCCACTTATCCTGCGGGGTCGAGCAAGACCATTTGGTGCTTTACCGGTGACGTGCTCGAGGAGCTTATGCCGGGTGGCCGCCACCATACTGAGGCGACGGACCGTATCCTAGCCTGCCTCGACATGTTGGTGGACGGCCCGTTCGTTCAGGATCTGTACGATATCTCGTTGCGCTTTAGGGGCTCGAGCAATCAGCGCGTGATTGATATGAACGCCACGCGTGCCCGTGCCGAGCGTGAGAACGTTGCGCTTTGCGACGCCGTGGAGCTTTGGCGGGACGATCCGGTCTATTCGACCCATACTATGTAGCTTGTGGCCGATGCCGGAGGGCGTGGTACCATAGCGCGAGCGCAAAATCGGAAAAGTGAGGCCCAGATGGTCGATCAGGAAAAAGTCGAGGCCGCCATTAAGCTGTTGCTTGAGGGCATAGGCGAGGACCCAACTCGTGAGGGCCTGCTGGAGACCCCGGCGCGCGTTGCCCGTATGTATGGTGAGATCGCCGGCGGTATGGACCAGAGTGCCGAGGAGCACCTGTCCAAAACCTTTGCCGTCGCTTCGAACGATTTGGTTATCGAGCGCGACATCACGTTTTACTCGCTGTGCGAGCATCATCTGCTGCCGTTTTACGGCAAGGCTGCCATTGGTTATATCCCCAACGGCCGTGTCGCGGGGCTTTCTAAGCTTGCCCGCACGGTAGAGGTCTATGCCCGTCGTCTGCAGCTGCAGGAGCAGTTGTGCGCACAAGTTGCCGATGCCCTCATGGAGTATCTCGCTCCCCAGGGAGCGATTGTGCTCATGGAAGCTGAGCATATGTGCATGACCATGCGCGGCGTGCAAAAGCCTGGCACCAAGACCGTGACGCTCGCTCGTCGCGGCGTCTTTGAGGCCGATCCGGCGCTCGAGGAGCGATTCTTTAGGATGCTGGGACGCTAACTATGAGAGTCGTCAACGACTTTACATCGAATACTGACGAGGGAACGCCGCGTCGCGGTTTTATGGCTTCGGGCCTGGCGCCTTTTGGTGCCATGCCTCGCATTGATTACATCTGTGCCAACGGTCTGTTCCGGCGGCACCTGGGCAACATTGCACAGTTGGAATCGGGGCGCATCTTCTGCCGCCACGGTATTGACCACCTGCTGGATGTCGCTCGCATTATGTGGATCAAGAATCTCGAGGAACAGCTCGAATTTGACCGCGAGGTCATCTACGCCACGGCACTTCTTCACGATATCGGCAAAGATGAACAGTATGAATCGGGTATATCCCATGATGTTGCAAGCGAACGCGTCGCTGATGCGATTCTCGGCGGCATGCCCGATGACGTAGCGTTTGAGCCGGCCGATGCCGCAGCCATTAAGACGGCCATTCTGGGCCATCGAAAGCTGCGCGTGAACAGCCAACCGCTCGAGCGCCTGCTCTATGCAGCCGACAAAGCGTCGCGCGCCTGCTTTGCATGCCCCGCGCGCAATGCTTGCAACTGGAGCGATGATAAAAAGAACCTGTCGATTCGCGTGTAGTTAGTTTACGCGGTCGGGGTTCTAAACGAAGGAGACGATCGCGATGAGTAACAAGAAACTGCCCGAGAATGCAACCAAGACTGAAGGCGCCGAGCTCGCCCGCCGTGGAAGGGGCGAAATATCCACCGCAACGGCGGTTCCCCACGTGAGCTATGACGACCTGCGCCATGCCGACCGCATTACTATCGACGGTCTCGAGGTCTTTGCCAACCACGGTGTGTATCCCGAGGAGAACGCCCTGGGTCAGAAGTTCATCGTTTCTCTGGTGCTCTATGCCGACCTGCGCGCGGCAGGGGAGCACGACAACCTGGATGCCTCGATTGATTACGGCTCGGTGTGTCACGATGTCGACGGATATCTGCGCGAGCATACGTTTAAGCTCATCGAGGCTGCAGCCGAGGGTGTGGCCCAGATGCTGCTGCGTCGTTACCCCTTGCTGCTTGGCGTGCGTGTTAAGCTCGATAAGCCGTGGGCGCCCGTCGGTCTTCCTTTGACAAGCTGCGGTGTCGAGATCGAGCGCGTGCGCTAACCGGTTCTAATACGTCTCTATGGGCGGCCGCTTGAGCCGCTGCGACAGAGCCCTATTGTTGGGGCAGTACGTGTCGAGCAGGGCGTGAAACCGCTGATTGTGGCTTGGCTCGAGCAAGTGGACGAGCTCGTGGGCGACAACCATGTCGAGGCATTCGACAGGGTAGGCGGCGAGCTCGCGCGCGATGCGAATGGCGCCGGTTTTGGGTGTGCATGAGCCCCAGCGCGTCTTCATACTGCGTACGGAAACGCGGGAAACGGCGATACCCATTGCGATTTCGTATGCATGCACCATATCGCGCAGCGCTGTGGTGACCTCGGATGCATAGAGCTGGTCGATGCGGGTCTGGAGCTCATCGGGCGTCAGGCCGTCGAGGATTGCGCGCCGCTCGGCCTGTAGGCGTTCGTTCGATTTGTCGGCGCCCATAAAACTTGCGAAGGTGGCCTGCTTGGGCCGCGGTGCGGGCGATGCAAAGTTGTGATCGAGCGCATCTTGTACCGTGATGGGCTTGCCCCAAAGCGCAATGATGGACGAGGGACTGAGCGGCTCTCGCGCCGTCGCCTGATGTTGCTCACGCTGGTCAAGTCGGCTGATAATCCAGGCGCTGTTGCGCTTCACAAACGCTTCGATACGCTCGCGGCTGGCGCCGAGCGGTGCGCTGGCGTGGGCCTCACCGCTCGATGTGACGCGTAGGTTGAAGTTCTTGACGCGCTTTTTGGTAACGACGACGGGGATGGATGTGCCATCCGGTCGGGATACGGTAATCGTAAATTGCTGCGTCAAAAGCGGTCCTTCAGATTGGGGACGGGCCGGCATGTCGACCGTTCGGCATACCGGCCCGCTCAAGGGATGTGAAATTAATAGCGCTCAAAGAAGGCAAGCGCGTTGTCGCTGCAGAGCTTTTGCATCACGGTCTTGCCAAAATGCTTGGAAAGCATGTTCTGGAACTCGGGCATCTTGCTGGCATCGGAGAGGAAAGCGGGCACCGTGGCACCGTCCCAGTCGCCGCCGAGCGCGATGGCGTCCTCGCCGCCCAGGTCGAGCCAGTGCTCGATATGTGCCGCCAGCTGGTCGAAGGTGACGTCTGCAGCGGTCTCGTCGGTTGCGTCGTTGGAAAGGAACTCGCTGCAGTAGTTGAGGCCGACGATACCGCCCATGTCGCGAATGGTGCGGAACTGGTCGTCGGTGAGATTGCGCTTGACGCCGCAGACGGTGCGGGAGTTGGAGTGGCTGGCGACGAAGGGGCGCGTGGCGTGGGCGACAACCTCGTCAAAGCACTCATCGTTGAGGTGGGAGACGTCGAGTACCATACCGGCGTGCTCCATCTGCGTAAGTGCCTCGATGCCGGCGGCGGTGAGGCCGGCGTGGGTATCGTGCCCGCTCGCGAGCGGTCCCTGCGCGTTCCAGCTGAGTGACGACATAAGCACGCCCAAGCTCTTGAGCACCTCGATCAGCGCGGGGTCCTCGGCAAAGAACGTGGCGTTTTCGATGGTGTGGATGCAAGCGACCTTGCCGTCCTTGAGCGCGGGGCGAATGTCTGCGGCGCTGCGTACGTTGACCATGCGGTCGTGGTTGAGCATTGCCTGGCCGCTCATATGCGCCATGATTTGCGCCTGGAAGCGCGCGGCGTGGGCGGCGGGAATCTCGTCGGGGACAAACGTGGCGAAGCACTGTGCCCACGGCGTGTTGCCGATCTTTGCGAGCGAGATGGCGCAGGCGTTGCCCTCGATGAGATCGAAATCTTGCGGATGCGTTTCGTCGCCGGGGAAATAACCGTCGGTGCCGGCGGTAAAGCGCAGGTCGAGATCGAGCGTGGCCCAGCCGATGCGGTCGGCGGTGTCGCAGTGTAGGTCAAATACGGGATATGCCATGGTTCCTCCGGTTGCAGCGTTTCTTTGCAAACTGTCATTGAATTGTATGACTAGGGTATAGTTAGCGCCATATGTTCATGGCGGCCCGCGTTGTGCGGCGCCCTTATTACGGAGGTTACCATGTCCAACCAGGGCAAGAAGGTCAAGACCCATTATCGCGGCACGCTCGATGACGGCACGCAGTTCGATAGCTCCTACGATCGCGGCGAGCCGCTGGAGTTCACCTGCGGCGCCGGTCAGATGATCAAGGGCTTCGACGCCGCTGTTGTCGACATGCAGGTGGGCGAGAAGAAGACCGTGCACATCCCGGCTGCCGATGCCTACGGCGAGCACAATCCCGAGATGGTCCTGACCTTCCCGGCCGAGCAGGTTCCCAATATCGAGCAGATCGAGAAGGGCATGAAGCTCTTCCTGTCCACGCCGAGCGGCATGCCCGTCCCCGCCGTGGTCATCGACGTGACGCCCGAGGCCGTGACGCTCGACGCCAACCACGAGCTTGCCGGCAAGGACCTCAACTTTGACATCGAGCTCGTCGAGGTCGAGGGCTAGAGCATGCCTGAACGCTTGGTTTCGACGACATGCTTGGGAAATCTCAACGATCCGTCCTATGAACTCCTGCTTCGCCGGAAGTTGGGCGGCGTCTTTGAAGTTGACGAGCTACTGCTCGATTGGGACCAGGCTGATGTATGCGCGTTTGTGGGCGTGACGGAGCTGGGGCGCACGATCGATGTTCGGCTGGATGCTACCGACGGTGGTCGTCTTGCCGACGGCGACGTGCTCGCCATTGACCGTTCGGGCATGGTGCCCGTGGCGGTTGTCGTGCGCCTGCGCAGCGCCGAGGTTTATTTGGTCGAAGTCGACCGCATGGATCCGATTGCGCTCGCGCATGCGTGTTGGGAGATCGGCAACATGCATGCGCCGCTCTTCCGGGGCGACTCGGACGAGCATACCGTGCGCATGTATACGCCGGTGCAGCCTGTTTTGGGCCGCATGCTCCGGGGTGTCGAGGGTGTTCGGCTCTCGGTGGTTACCCGTGAACTCGATACGGACCGGCGCTTTGCGTCGAGTGCGGCGGAGGTCGTCGTGAGCATGGCTCCGGACTTTACCATCGTAAAAAAGACGCGCGGCTAAGCGCGCGTATGCGCAAGACGGGCTTTGAGGGGCGACCAATCAAGGTCCGTCTTGCTGTTGATAGGAGGCTTTGGGGAAGCGTATGGGTCTTGAGGGAATCAAGTTGATTGCATGCGATTTGGACGGCACGTTGCTGCACCCGGGGGAGCGCGAGCCGCGTTCCGAGGCCTTTGAGCTTATCGATGAGCTGCATCGTCGCGGTATCGTGTTTATGCCGGCGAGCGGCCGTCAATATGCGAGCTTACGCTATCTGTTTGCCCCGGTGGCCGATGAGCTCGCCTATGTATGCGAAAACGGAGCCCTGGTGATGAGCGAGGGGCGTGCCGTTGTCAAGCGTTCCATGGAGCGTGGCCTTGCTATGGATATCGCGAATGCCGTGGTTGCGTATCCCCATGCCGACGTGACCCTTTCGTGCGAGGGGCACCTCTACGCCATGAGCGGCAACGATGCGTTCGTCGACCATTTGCGCTATGAGGTCCACTGCGATGTGGCGGTGGTCGACCGTCCCGAGGACATCGACGAGGACGTCATTAAGATTGCCTTCCAGACGCCCGAGGTGGATCAGCCAGCGGCGCTGGAGCATTTTGAGCGCCTCTTTAGCGACCGTGTCGACGTGATGACGTCGGGAGCCGAATGGACGGACTTTATCGGTTTCGGTTCGGGCAAGGGCTCCGCGCTTGCCGATTACGGTCGTGCCCTGGGGATTTCGCCCGATGAGATGATGGCGTTTGGCGACAATGAGAACGATCGCGACATGCTCAACGTCGTGGGCCATCCCTATCTGATGGAGAGCTGCAATCCCAGCATGCGTGGCATCAACGACCGCGTTCGCTATGTGCGCACGGTCGAAGAAGAACTGTGCCGCCTGCTCGCCGAGTAGGTTTTCGGGACATGCCTAGAAATGTGCTGCTTGCTGTAGCGGATGGGCAAGTAGATTTGCGGGCATGTCCCAAACATCTACCGGCAGTCGGGGCAGAGACCCTCGAAGATGGTGTAGTGCGACGTGACGTGCCAGCCGATTTGCTCGGACGCTTTGGCGTCGAGCTGGGCATCGAAGGGGAGCGGTACGTCGATGACGCGGCTGCACGAGGTACAGATGATATGCGCATGCGGCTCGATGGTGCGATCGAAGCGACTCCCGCCCGGCGTCTTGATCGAGAGGATTTCTCCGGCATCTGCCAAGAGATTGAGGTTGCGGTAGACCGTGCCGCGGCTGATCTTGTCATCCTGTTCGCGCACGGCGTTGTAGATCTCGTCGGCGGTGGGATGGTTATAGCTTTGGCGCACGGCGTCAAGAACCAGCTTTCGCTGCTTGGTATTCCTTCTTTGCACCGCCATGCGCCTCGCCTCTTTTCTATCAACGGTCGTAGGTAAATGATACCGTATTTAGCACACAATACTAATAATGAGGACTGAAACCGTCTTCATTGGCAAGTGGGGCTCGGGCCTGGGCATCTACGAGGCGAAAACGCGTTCCCATGCGCTCGTAGGAGGCATGAAGTGCCTCGAGATGAGATAGGATGTCTGCCGGAGCTCCCTGTATCTCCATCTCGACTGAGCCGTCTTCCATGTTACGCACCCAGCCGGTGAGTGCGCGTGCCTGCGCGAGGTTGGTGTTGGTAAAGCGAAAACCAACGCCTTGGACTTGCCCCTCCCAGCGCAGGAAATAGCGCAGGGGAGTGTCTTGAGTGGCCTCGTCGCTTGCGAGCACAGTAAGCCTGCGGCGCAGCTCGAGCTCGACGTTTGATGGTTTTTGAGGCTCTCGACTGCCGCCGGTGACGCTGGAGAAGAACGTATCGAAGAAGCCCATCGCTATGCCTGCTTGCCTGCGTCGGCCGGGAAGGTTATGCCGGCCTGCTGGCGCACGGCATCCATGATGCGCAGTGAGACGAGCGTGACATCGCGGTAGTGGCCAAGCTCGTGGCGTCCCGCCGGGGTCTCCCAAATCTCTTCTTTAACGTTATCGATGCCGCCGATGGCGGTGATAAAGTCTGTGAGTTCGTATTCCATAGTGTTGCTCGATTTGGGTAGGTCGAGCACGCGGCCGTTGTCGCCCTGTCCGCGCGGCGCCTCGGTCGCCGAGCCGCGTACGACATCGCCGCGATAGTCGATACGGACGTTGCGGGGCGTGGACAGATGGTCAATCTGGATAGTGCCACGCTCGCCTTCGATCTGCGAGGGAAGCAGGTCATTCGTAATTTTGGAGTGCGCGAGCTCGACGGAGATACGGCCACCGCCGTAGCTGGCGAGGATGGAACCGCAGCCGTCGATGGGGCCGTGCGTGAGCTGTCGCGTGGTGGGGTCGAGCAGAGTAGCCATGCTCGTAAGGCCGGAGGGCATGCCGAAAATCTCGACCATGGGCTCGACGGTGTAGACGCCAATGTCCATGAGGGAACCCGAGGCCATATTGCAGTCGAAGATATTGGTGGCGCGTCCCGCGAGAATCTCGTTGTAGCGCGAGGAATATTTGCCAAAGCGCAATGAGGCGCGGCGGATGGGCGCAATCTCGCTCAGGGCGTCCTCGATGGCGTGGAAAGCGGGATCGTGGAGGGGGCGCATGGCCTCGAGGGCCACGACACCTGCTGCCTCGGCAGCGCGGAAGACTTCCAGCGCCTGCGCCTCGGTGGCGCAGAAGGGCTTCTCGACGATGACGTGCTTGCCACCGGCGATGCAGGCAAGGGCCTGCTCGTAGTGAAGTGCGTTGGGGCTGCCGATGTAGACGGCGTCGACGTTGGCGGCGGACGCAAGCTCGTCAAGTGCGGTGAAGTTACGCTCGCCGCCGTGCTTAGCGGTAAAGACAGCACCGCGATTGGCATCGCGCGAGAGCGTGCCCACAAACGCGGCTTGGTCGTTGGCGTTGACGACCTGGATAAAGTCGTCCGTAATCATGGATGTGCCGATGGTCGCTATACGCAGCATGTATCCCCCTCGTGCCGTTCGGTTTACAGGATGAGTGTAGCGCGAGGGGGCGGGAAATAGCGTGCGAAAACGCCGTTACAGGTCGCTCTCGTTAAAGCCGGTGTCGATATCGAGGTTGCTGCCGTCGGCCGCCGTGGTGGCAAGCTCGTCGCAGCGCTCGTTGAGCTCGTGACCGGCGTGGCCTTTAACCCAGATGAACTCCACTTTGTGCGTGCTCTTTGCGGTGAGCAGGCGCTCCCACAGATCGCGGTTCTTGACAGGCTGCTTGTTGGCAGTCTTCCAGCCGCGTTTTTTCCATCCGTCAATCCAGTGCTTGTTGAAGGCGTTGACGACGTACTGCGAATCGGAATGGACCTCGACCTCGCAGGGGCGGTTGAGCGCCTCGAGCGCTACGATGACCGCCATGAGCTCCATGCGGTTGTTGGTGGTCTTGGCGTAACCGCGCGAAAGCTCGGAGGTGAAGGTCTTGCCGGCGGGGTTGGTGTATTTGAGCACGGCGCCATAACCGCCGCGTCCCGGATTTGATCGGGCCGAGCCGTCGGTATAGATGATGACCTTCACATGGTTCCTTTCGTTGGGTATGTTTCGTGCGAGTGACCATTGTAGCGCCATGCCCGCCGGGGGCTAGCAATTTACGATTTCTACCCCGTCTTCCGACAGTTGGTTGGCATGGATGATGCGGTTGAGCTCGTCGAGGTATTGCTGCAAGAGGGGAGAGGGCTTGCGGTCGTCATGCATGATGTAGCCCACATGCATCGTCGGGGCGTCTGCCAAGGGGATCGAGGCCATGCCCCACTGCATTTCGCTGGAGAGTACGCCGGTCGACAGCGCATAGCCGTTCGAGGTGATAAGCAGGTTGGTGAGCGTCCCGCGGTCGGATACGCGGATATTGCGGTTGCAGGGAATATAGCTAAACGGCTCCTCGGCGTAATAGAAGGAGTTCGAGGTGCCTTGCTCAAAGCTGTAGCGCGTATAGGGCGTAAGGTCGGCAAGGGACAGCTGCGAGCGACGGGCGAGCGGGTGGCGTTCGCTCACGAACACGTGGACCTTCGCGTCAAAGAGGGGATGGAAGCTTGCACGGGCATCGGCGAAGGCCTTCTGCAGAACGCGGGCGTTAAAGTCATCCAGATACAGAATGCCGATATCGCTGCGAAACGCACGGACGTCATCGATGATCTGCGATGTGGTGGTCTCGCGCATAATGAACTCGAACTTGCTGTCGCGGCAGCGCTCGACCACGTTGACAAAGGCCTCGACCGAAAAGGCGTAGTGCTGGGCGGAAATGGCGAGGCGGGCTTGCGGGGTGCCGCCGTCCTCGTAGCGTGCCTCGAGCATGTCGGCCTGCTCTACGACCTGGCGTGCATAACCCAAAAGCTCGGTGCCGTCGTTGGTGAGTGCAACACCGCGGCTAGAGCGCGTAAAGATTTCGATATGAAGTTCCTGCTCCAGGCTTTTAACGGCATTGGAGATATTGGACTGTGCCGTATAGAGGCGCTGAGCTGCGGCGTTGATCGAACCGGACTCTGCCACGGCGATCATAAAGCGAAGCTGCTGGAGGGTCATCGGCGCCCGTCCCTTCGATAGCTATCTATAAAACCGATAACAGGTTAGCGCTTTTAAGTGATTGACCGAGGGAAACAATGCTCGTACTATTCAAAACACACAAAGGCGGTAGGTAATTAAGCCAACCACGGAACCGGGATGCGAAAGGAGGCCCGCATATGAATTGCTTGCCAAGACGAATGCCGGGCTCCTGTTTGCGCCCGTCGGCGTGATCAGGAGACAGCGACTTACTTCTCTCTTTTTATTTACTTTTGTTCGATCAAGGAGATCATCATGAGCCAGTTCATTAACAACCCCGAGCACACCTTTGGTTTCGATACCCTGCAGCTGCACGTTGGCCAGGAGAGCGCCGATCCTGCATCCGACTCCCGTGCCGTGCCTATCTACCAGACCACGAGCTATGTGTTCCGCAACTCCCAGCACGCCGCCGACCGCTTTGGTCTTGCCGACGCCGGTAACATCTACGGCCGTCTGACCAACTCCACCCAGGGCGTCTTCGAGGACCGTATCGCCGCCCTCGAGGGTGGCGTGGCAGGTCTTGCCGTCGCCTCCGGTGCTGCTGCCATCACCTATACCCTGCAGGCTCTTGCCCAGGCCGGTGACCACGTGGTGGCTCAGAAGACCATCTACGGTGGCTCCTACAACCTGCTGGAGCATACGCTCTCCCAGTTTGGCGTCGAGACCACGTTTGTCGATGCCCATAACGTGGAAGAGGTCGAGGGTGCCATCAAGGACAACACCACGGTCATCTATCTCGAGACGCTCGGCAACCCCAACTCCGACATCCCCAACATCGACGCCATCTCCGAGGTCGCCAAGAAGCACGGTCTGCCGGTTGTCGTCGACAACACCTTCGGCACCCCGTATCTGTTCCGTCCGCTGGAGCATGGTGCCAACATCGTCGTCCACTCCGCAACCAAGTTCATCGGCGGCCACGGCACCTCGCTGGGCGGTGTGATCGTCGACGGCGGTAACTTCGATTGGAAGGCGAGCGGAAAGTACGCCCAGATCGCTGAGCCCAATCCCTCCTACCACGGTGTTTCGTTTGCCGAGGCTGCCGGTCCCGCCGCCTTCGCAACCTATGTCCGCGCTATCCTGCTGCGTGACGAGGGCGCCTGCATCAGCCCGTTCAACGCCTGGGTCCTGCTCCAGGGCACCGAGACCCTGTCGCTGCGCGTTGACCGTCATGTCGAGAACACCAAGAAGGTCGTTGAGTTCCTGGCTGGTGACAGCCACGTCGCCAAGGTGAACCACCCGAGCCTGCCTGAGCACCCCGATCACGAGCTCTATCAGAAGTACTTCCCCCGTGGCGGTGCTTCGATCTTTACCTTTGAGATTAAGGGTGGCCAGGAGGCAGCTTGGAAGTTCATCGATCATCTGCAGGTGTTCTCGCTGCTCGCCAACGTGGCCGACGTCAAGTCGCTCGTCGTGCACCCGGCTACCACCACGCACTCCCAGCTCTCTGCCGAGGAGCTCGCCGAGCAGAACATCACGCCCTCCACGATCCGTCTTTCCATCGGTACCGAGAACGCCGAGGATATCATTTGGGATCTGAAGCAGGCCTTCGCCGCGCTGGACGAGTAAGGCGACTTGTGCAAGGACCCCTTGCGACTCGATAGGTATAACTGCATAAAATGCCTGCTCAAGGCGCCTGTGCGAACAATGGTTGCACAGGTGCCTTTTTTGCATAGAGAGGGTGCAAAAACAGGGTTTTTGGCACGCTTTATGCATTCGAGTTGTGGAAAACTCCTGTTAAGAGGATGCGAGTTTTACGCAATTGACGTGCGCCTTTTGAGTAAAACCGCAGGTCGCGATTTGCTCGGGGTACTATGCAGCGCGATCGAATCACACGCAGCTCAAACGCAGCAAAAACACACTACGGAGGTTTCCAGCTACATGAGGATCGATTCACGAAAACCGAAAGCCGCCGCCCTTTCCGCCGCTCTGACCGTGGCACTTTTGGTGGGCGCCGGCGCAACTGATGCCCACGCGGCAACACTATCCGATACGGTCGGATCTACGCCGTCCGAGGCGACGCTGGTGCAGCCCGTCGACTACCGCGGCGATGGTTATGGCTCTATGCAGGAGTGGAATGCCTCGATGGGGGCAAAGCGCGACTCCCTGGAGATGCGCGCTCAGATCATTATGAATATGTATGGCGACTATGCTACCGATGACGAGCGCGCTGTGCTGCAGGGTTGCATCGACGGTGCGGGTAGCCTGTTGACGATGGGGGAGGTCGACGCCAAGTCGACCGAGCTCGACGAGCTTCGCTCCACGCTTGAGGATGCCAAGCGCGAGGCGCTCGAGGCTGCCGCAGCCGAAGCAGAGGCCGCAGAGGCCGTTCAGGCATCGTATTACAACGCCGGCTCCGGCTCGTCTTACGCGTCTGCTGCGTATTACGCGAACGGCTCGGGCCTGACGCGCTCGAGCGGCGTCAATAACTATAACGGCCGCCGCGAGACTTATTACAGCAGCAACGTACTCTACCATCACCGCACGGGCGAATGGACGCAGGATTCCGAGGGCTTTTGGCGCGATTCCGATGGCTACTACGTCGTGGCCGCGGGCGATAAGGCCCAAGGCTCCACGTTTACCGGCTCCAAGGGTGAGTGCAAGGTCTATGACTCCGGCTGCGCTGCCGGAACCACCGACTACTACACTGGCTGGTAATTATTCTGCATCACGGATATTTGGCGGACGGGCGTCTTTACCGAGCTTTAGGGCAACGTAAGGACGCCCGTTCTATGCATGCGCTTGAGCTAACAGAGCGCTTACCGTGGCAGTACGCCGCGCATATGGGCGCGGGGCACACTAGTTCATGAGAAATAAGGTCTTTCTAGTGGAGGAAGTGGTCCCATGAACGCTCGAGATGTCGCTATTGCCGTCGTTGCCCTTTTGATCGGATGTCTTGGTCCGACGGCGGCGTTAGCTGTCGGCTTGCAGTCCGCTACGGGTGCCGCTCCTGTGGTTGTGGGCGCTTTGATTGCAGCGGCGCTGCTGGGAAGCGCCGGCGTGCTACTTTGCCGCGATGACGAGGACGAGGTTCCGGAATCGCAAAATAAGCCTCAGTTTTAGCCTCGAGCTAAATGCAACAGGCCTTCGCGAATGACGGAATCCTCGCGAAGGCCTGTCTGCTTGTATTGCGCGCGTCGCGATGCGGCCGAGGCTACCAGCTGCTTTCTATTTCGCGAATCCTCTGATAGAGCCATTCGTTCTGCGGCACTTGGATATCGTGTTTGGCGGCCAGGCGGCAAATGGTGCCCGCGAATTCCTCGACTTCGGTTTTGCGCCTTGCGATGCGGTCCTGCGCCATCGAGGGCATACCGGCGGGGTCGATCCCCTCGATGAGGTGCACCATCTGCGTCAGGTCTGCCTCGGTCAGCTCAATGCCCTCGGCGTTGGCGACCGCAAGCGTTTCGCGCATGGCGGAAACAAAGCAGCGGCGCTGCTCGGAGCCCGGCTCCGTGGCGCTTCCGTAGGTCCCGCCGTAGGCCATGCAGGTCTGGTTGATGCCGTCGTTGAGCATGAGTTTGGCCCACATGCGGTGCGCAATGTCGCTCTCGACGGTATGGGCGATGCCGCAGCGCGTGTAGAGCTCGTCGATGGCGGTGACGGTTGCGGGCTCGGTGCCGGCCGCCGCGCCAAAGCGGATTTCGCCCGCATTGGTAAAGGTGAGCTCTCCGTTGAGGAACACGGCGTCCATGCCCTGGCAAATACCAAGAACGGTATGCTCCCAGCCAAAGCGCTCGGCAATCTTTTGCTCGCTCGTAATGCCGTTGCACAGCGAGGCGATGAGTGTGTTGGGTCCCACAACGCGCTCCATGGTCTTGAGTGCTTGGTCGAGACCAGTCGTCTTGACCGTGAGGATGACCAGGTCGGCGGGCGTAGTCTCGCTGGCACGGACAGACTTGAGTGCACAGGGTTTGCCGTTGACGGTAAGCACGTCGTTTGCGTGACGCTCAAAACGGGCGTCATCCATAACGTATTCGACGGCGTCATTGCCGAGGGCCTTGGCAATCATGCTGCCGTAGAGCAGGCCGACGCCGCCCTTGCCGATAAAGGCGACCTTGTTGATCTGCACGTGAATCATCTCCCCATATATAAGGCGCCCGCGTAAGGGGCGCCTGATGGATTGTATGCCGCCAGAGTGATTGGTGGGTGCGCGGGACGGCTGTTATAAAAAAGAAACGTTTGCCTGGACGCTACGCTGCAGGGCAGACCGCAAAGACGCGCGCGGGGTATCCGACACCATCGCGGACCTTAGGGAAGGTGCAGAAGATGACGGCGCCTGTGGCGGGAAGCTCGTCCAGATGGTCCATGACCTCGATCTGGTAACGATCGGCCGAGAGGATGTACTGCTCGCCGGGGTAGGGGCAGGCATTCTCGCGTGTGGTCACGCTCGCCTCCTTTCATCGGGCTTTTTGCTGATGTTAAAGCGGTGCCGTGACGGCTCGATTTCTGTTACGTTACGATACGTTCTCGATTACGATTCCACGATGTTTCGGCCGCGTGACCATTGTGTTTCGCCTTGCCGAGCGCTGATGGCGAAGGGAGGGTCCGTGCAGTACCGCGTTGACCCCAAAAGTGGTAACCAAATATCTGCTCTGGGTCTGGGCTGCATGAGGTTTCCCGGTGCGCCGGGACGCCCGGATGCGAAGACAGCCGATGCCATCATTTCCCGTGCGGTGGAGCAAGGGATTAACTACCTGGACACGGCCTATCTCTATCCCGGCAACGAGGCTTGCGTGGGCGCTTCGCTTGAGCGCCTGGGCCTACGCGACCAGGTTTTGCTCGCGACCAAGCTGCCGCATGCTTCGTGCAAATGCGCGGAGGATTTCGACCGCTTTTTTGACGAGCAGCTGCACCGTTTGCGGACTGACCATATCGACTACTACCTCATGCACAACATCACCTCGCCCGCGCAGTGGGAGCGCGTGGCAGCGTTGGGTATTGAGGACTGGATTGCGCACCAAAAGGCTGCGGGGCGTATTCGCCAGATAGGTTTTTCGTACCACGGCAGTGCGGCGGACTTTCTCACGATGCTTGACGCGTATGACTGGGACTTTTGCCAGATACAGTACAACTATGCCGGCGAGCGTTATCAAGCAGGAACGGCGGGACTCATGGCAGCTGCCGAGCGCGGGCTCGCGGTGTTTGTGATGGAACCGCTTTTGGGTGGACGCCTGGCGGGCAAGCTGCCTCCGCGGGCTCGCGCCGTGCTCGATGACGTACGCGATCCGTATCTGAAGACGCCGGCTGCTTGGGGCCTTTCGTGGGTGTGGAACCATCCTCAAGTCACGATGCTGCTTTCGGGCATGACCGACACCGCGCAGGTGGACGAGAACGCGGCATTGGCGGATTGCGCACTGCCGGATTCGATGACAACAGAGCAGCTCGATACCATCGCGCGTGTGCTGGGAGAGTTTGAGAAATCGAATCGCGTGCCCTGTACGGGGTGCGGCTACTGCATGCCGTGCCCCAAGGGCATCAATATTCCCGGCTGCTTTGGCGCCTACAACGCGAGCTACGCGCATAGTTGGTTTACGGGGCTGTCTCAATACTTTACGGCGAGCGCGGTGCGTACAGGCGAGCCCAAGCTGGTGAGCAATTGCGTCAAGTGCGGTAAATGCGCACGTCACTGCCCGCAGCATATCGATATTCCCGAGCGTCTCGATGACGTGCGCCGACGTTTCCAGCCTGGCCCCGTAACGGCCGCGCTTAAAGCCTTTTGTAAAACGCGTTCCTGATGCCCCTTTTATAACTTGCGGTGGAATAGTTCCTGTTTGCGGCAGAATAGGGGCCAAACAGGAACTATTCCACCGCAACTGAAGGGGGCTGTCGTGGACCATCGGGATTCATGTGATGATTTACGTGAGGTTCGTTGGGGCGTTTTGAGCGCTGGGCGCATTTCGCATCGATTTGCATCGTCGCTCAAGGAGGTGGACGGGGCACGGCTTGTGGCTGCCGCCGGTCGCACTCCTTCGCATGTTGAGGAGTTTTGCAGGGCGTTTTTGATTGATGCCGCGCACAGTTATGCCACGGCTGACGATAGCGGCGATGCGGCTTATGATGCGCTGATTGCCGACCCCGATGTCGACGCAATCTACTTGGCTCTTCCACATGGCATGCATGCGCATTGGGTCTGTCGGGCACTGCGCGCGGGAAAGGCCGTGCTGTGCGAAAAGCCGGCCGTTTTGAATGAAGAAGAGGCTCTCTCGATTGCCTCCACCTCTCGCGAGCGCGGCGTGCTGTTTATGGAGGCGATGAAAAATCGGTTTTGCCCGATGCGTACTCGCGTGAAGGGCTTGCTTGCGTCGGGCGAGCTCGGCCGTATCGTCTCGATTGAAAGCGTGCAAAAACTCGATTATGGTGAGCCCCCTTCGAGTTATCTGCTCGACCCGTTGCAGGGTGGCTGTCTATATGACATGGGCTGCTATGCGGTCGGTTGGTTTGAGGATTTGCTCGCGGGCGCGTGCGAGGTTTCGTCCCGTGAAGTTCGCTGGCGTGACGTATCGGGCGGCCGCGTCGATTGGGCCGACGAGATCCATATGAGTGTCGGCGGTATACCCATTCATATGGTGTGCGACGGCAAAGCAGCATATGAAAGCCGCTTAACGATTGCCTGCGAGCGGGGCTCGTTGGAAATCGACCGTCTCCATCGCCCCGAGCTCGCCCATGTGAAGTATTCCGACGGGCGAACGCTCGAAATAAATGCCCCGTTTGAGGTCGATGATTTCTACGGCGAAATCCAGCATGCGACCCAGCTCATCCGGGCGGGGAAACTCGAGAGTCCCGTCATGCCCCTTGCCGCCACACAACGCTGCGCGCGCATTATCGATGCAATCCGTCTAGCCCTCTAGGCTTGGCGCTGACGCGTAGGGGATCATGACGCTGGCGCCCGTAGCCGTAGTGCTTGGCGCCCCGCATCTCTGATGCCCCTTTTATAAGTTGCGGTGGAATAGTTCCTGTTTGCGGCAGAATAGGGGCCAAACAGGAACTATTTCACCGCAACTGATGAGGGGGAGCTGGAGATGCTGACGATTGGGTGTCATCTTTCGACGACGAAGGGCTATCGGGCAATGGGGGAGACGGCGCTATCCATTGGCGCCAACACCTTTGCATTCTTTACGCGCAACCCGCGCGGCGGCAAGGCGAAAGATCTTGACATGGATGACGTGGCGGCCCTGCGCGAGCTTATGGAGCAAAACGACTTTGGCCCGCTCGTGGCTCATGCCCCGTATACCTATAACCCCTGCTCGGCCAAAGAGCGGGCGCGCGAGTTTGCCTTGGAGGCAATGGCCGAGGACTTGCGGCGCATGGAAGCGCTGCCCGGCAACTACTACAACTTCCATCCCGGTGCGCATGTGGGGCAGGGCCCCGACGCCGGTATTCAGATGATCGTCGACACCCTGTGCCAGGTGATGTTTGAGGGCCAGCAGACGACGGTGCTGCTCGAGACCATGGCCGGCAAGGGCACCGAGGTGGGCCGCAGCTTTGAAGAGCTGGCACTCATCATTGAGGGCGTTGCCGACAAGCGCCCCGAGCTGTCGGCCAAGTTGGGCGTTTGCTTGGACACCTGCCATGTGAATGACGCCGGCTATGACATCGTCCACGATCTTGAAGGCGTGCTTGACGAGTTTGATCGTGTGGTGGGTATCGACCGCTTGCATGCCGTACACATCAACGATTCGAAGAACCCCTGTGGCGCCCATAAGGACCGCCACGAATGCATCGGTAAAGGCTATCTGGGTAGTGAAGAGTTTGGCGGCGGTATGCAGGTTATGCAAAATATTGTATCGAATGACCGCTTGCGTGAATTGCCATTTATTTTGGAGACACCGAACGAACTTGCAGGTTATGCGGCTGAAATCAACCTGTTAAGGTCGTTGCAGCAGTAATGGCTGACATAAAGTGGAGTGCTCCATGCACGTTATGGGTTTGTTTCAATCAGTTTTCTGATTGCAGATTCTTCCAAGCGGGTGCATAATAACCCTCAGTTTTTGCAGACCTCTGAATCAAACGGGGTCACCGGAAGGAGACTGATTATGAAGCTCAAGAAGCTTGGCGCATTTGCCGCCACGGGCGCCATGGCGCTCGCCCTCGCACTGACGGGCTGCGGCTCGTCCAACGCCACCTCTGGTTCTGATGCCGGTTCCAGCAGCTCTGACGACGCCAAGGTCGAGAAGGTCGACGGCTCCAAGGAGTACGCGCTCGTCAAGGACCTGTCTCTTATACACATCTCCGAGCCCACGAGACTCCTG
>CABSNS010000003.1:0-19751 GCA_902479105.1 uncultured Collinsella sp.
GGCACTTCCCGATATCCGCCCGCCCCAAACCACCGCAAAGGAGACAGGCACCTTTGTGGTGGTTTGGGGCGATGCGCTAGTCCACGGTGATGTCGAGATTTTTGCCGATGAGGCCTACGTAGCCGCCTTCGGCTGCCTTGGGGCTGTCAGCATGGCAGAGAACCCACTTGTCGGCCTTCCAGTAGCAGTAGCTGTCACCGGCGGCAGGCATGTCGGCTGCAGCCTCGGGGCGCGGACCATTGGTGCCAGCGGGCAGCGCCACCATCACCTGGAAGCCGCCGTCGTCGACCATGCAGGGCGTGTAGTGAAGCGTGGTGTTGAAAACCTCAACAAGCGTGCCGGCCGGCACGCGGAACGCCTTGACGCACGCGGTGTCGAGCTTGCCGTCCTCGATCTCCCAGCGATGCGCCACGAGCAGGATAAAGTCGCGGGCACCTAGGTTAAACTCGCTGGCGCGGTGATACTCCAGGCAGTTGAGACGCGTGTTGTGGCCGTTGCACCAGCCCAGCTGGAACGGACGGCCACCAAACATGAGAAAGCCAAGCTTGTCGGCATCCTTGACGTCCTCGAGCTCCGGCGCGCTTGCTACGTACTTGCTGCCCTCGGGAATGGGCGTGGCAGAGAGCGCCTCGAGCACGGGCGACGTGAGCTCGGACGAAACGTTATCCCAAACGTTGCCATAGGATTTGAACTCGGGATCGTTGACAGAGTAGATATGCATGTTCACTCCTGTTCGTAAATGTGACTATACGAACATTCTAGAACAAACATGAGCGATTTTGAACGCTCGCCCCGACCAATCAACAAAAAGGCGCCCCCGCATAAGCGAAGGCGCCCAATGCGCGCGTTTTGGACGATAAAGCCCTTATGCCTGCTGATAGTGCAGGTGCTTCTCGTCGATATCGGCCAGGTCGCGGTCGAGGTAGCGGCGCGCAAGCCAGTTGGCCATGGGGAGGTTCTGGTCCAGGTAGTTACCGCATTCCTCGGGAGCGGCACCGGGGACATCGCCCTCAAAGCCGGCGACAAACTCGAACAGCTCACGCACGAGCGGCAGGATCTCCTCGCTCGTCACCTCGCCAAACACAACCAGGTAAAAGCCCGTGCGGCAGCCCATGGGGCCAAAGTAGACAATGCGGCCCGACCACTCGGCATGGTTGCGAAGGAACGTCGCGCCCAGGTGCTCGATGGTGTGGCACTCGGCCGTGTTCATGACCGGCTCCTTGTTGGGCGTGGTCAGGCGCAGGTCAAAGGTGGTGACGGCGGCCCCGGTCGCCGGATCGCGGTCGATGCGGCTCACATACACGCCGGGCTCAAGCAACAGATGGTCAACGGAAAAGCTCGCAATGCGCTCCATGGCAGATCCTCTCGGTAGTCAATTTGGGACGGGCTCTTTTAGCTGGTTCGAATGGTCGCACCAATCATACCAGTCAAAAAAGCCCCGTCCAAAAAGACAACTTAGCCAAGGACACGGGCCATACGCGTCTTGAACTCGGACAGGAAGCGCGGAGCATCCACGGTCAGTGCCACAAGCGCGCTCTTGTCCGGATCGGACAGGCGGCGCTCATCGCAGATGGTGCGACCGCGGTACTCGCCCAGCAGATCAACACGCAGGTTGCAGCCGAGCGCACCTACGAGCGTGGGGTCGATCGCCACGGCAACGGCCAGCGGATCGTGCAGCGCACAACCACCCAGGTAGGGTGCGTTCATCTCGTACGAGCCAATGTAGTGCTCGACCATGCTCGCAAATGCGCAGCCCGCCATGGTGCCCGAGCCCGTCCAGCCGGCAATGTCGCGGCGTGTGAGCACCACGCGATGCGTCACGTCCAGACCCACCATGGTGAGCTTACGGCCCGAGCGCAGCACCGCGTCGGCTGCCTCGGGGTCGCTCGCCATATTGGCCTCGGCGCCCGCGCTCACGTTGCCGGGCACGGTAAGGGCGCCGCCCATCACGACCACGCGGCCGATGGACATCATCGCCGCCGCATCGCGCTCCAGGGCGAGCGCCAGGTTGGAGAGCGGGCCAGTCGCTACGTAGACCAGATCGGGACCATAGGTGCGCGCGGCATCGATCAGATAATCGACCGCAGCGTTGCCGTCGGCCGAGGTCGCCCCCACCGGCTCGTAGGGCGACGCGGGCACGCTCGCGCCGCCGATGCCGTTCTTGCCGTGAATGAGCGCGGTGGACGCCGGCGGCGTATAGGGCTCAGTCGCCTGCAGAGGACGGTCGGCACCCAGGTACACCGGAACCTCGGGGCGACCCAGCAGATCGAGCACCGCAAGGCAGTTGTGCGCCGATTGCTCGACGCGCACGTTGCCAAAGCACGTGGTGATGCCCACGAGCTCCACCTCGGGGCTCGCGATGGCATAGGCCAGCGCCATCGCATCGTCCACACCCATATCCAGATCAAGGATCAGCTTCTTGGTTGTCATTGTTCTACTCCGCTTCTCCGTCTTTATCGTTTAACCAAACCAATGTTCAACTTCGGCGCGCGTGGGAATCGATTGCTGAGCGCCCAGGCGCGACACCGTCACTGCCGAGGCGCGAGCACCCGCGGCCATGCACTCAAAGAGCGGCAGGCCCTCTAGGCGAGCCGCCGCCAACGCGCCGATAAACGTATCGCCGGCGGCCGTGGTATCGACTACCGTACTCGAAAGTGCCGGCATGCGCAGCAGCTCACCGCCATCGCCGAGCGTAACCGAGCCGGCACCGCCCAACGTGATGACCGCGGCGCCGGCGCCCTTAGCAAGCAGGGCATTGAGCGCGGCGGCGCAGCTCCCATCGTCCTTGGGCAGGATACCCGTCAGAACCTGGCACTCGGTCTCGTTGGGACAGACCAGGTCGACCGCAGGCCAGACCTCCGCAGGCAGCTCGCAGGCAGGCGCCGGATTAAAGACCGTATAGAACCCCAGCCCATGAGCGCAAACAAGCGCCTCGGCCGTCGCTGCAAGGTCACATTCACCCTGGGCGATAAAGACGCTTCCGGCAGCCGGGGCAATCTCGCTGGCGTCGCCGTCGAGCTCATGGGCCACCAGACGCCTCAGCGCGCAGGCAACGTCCGCGCCCGCAAGCGCATGGTTGGCGTCCGGTGACAGTATGATGCGGTTGTCGCCCTCGCAGCGAATGATGGTCGCGGTACCGGTCTCCACGTCATCGCGAAGCGCCACGAACTCAACGCCCACGCCAGCATCCTGGAGCCCTGCCACAAGCGCATCGCCAAAGGTATCGCGCCCAACAGCGCCGATCATGCACGTGCGCGCACCCATGCGCGCAGCGGCGACGGCCTGGTTGGCGCCCTTACCGCCGGCGTTGGTGATAAAGCCGCTACCGCCGACGGTCTCGCCCGCGCGCGGCATGCGCTCGCACGCCACCGAAAGGTCCATGTTCATGCTGCCGAACACCGCAACGATGCCGCGATCTGCCATGGAAACCTCCTCATCTGCGGGCCTTATACCCACCGCCAGTCGTCGATCGTGCACTCTCGCACCCCCTATAACTTTAGTTCACTTTGATGTGGACGCGCGCTTGAGCTTGCGCCAGCAGCAAGCATTCACAGGAGCAGGCAGCTACAATGAAGGCGTGCTGATTATTCTCGTCATTGGATGATGTTTTATGGAACAATTCTCGCAATCGGGCTCGCGCGGTCGACGCCGCACGGGCAACGAGCCGGCGCCGCACGAACGCGTGAAGAGCGAACGCCGTGCCAACGAGCCGCGACGCACCGCGAGCCCCCATCGCACTTCTGCCAACAACGCGGGCCGCGCCAACACTCCCGCCGCGGAGCAGACGCCTGCTCGCCCCAAGTCCCGCTACATCCCTGCCCTTGACGGCCTGCGCACGCTTGCCGTCGTCGCGGTGGTGCTCTATCACCTCAACCTCACGTGGGCGCAGGGCGGTCTGCTCGGTGTCACGATTTTCTTTGTGCTTTCGGGCTATCTGATCACGCGCCTGCTGCTCAACGAAGTCGCTAAGACCGGACGCATCGACCTCAAGAGCTTCTGGATTCGCCGCATCCGTCGCCTGGTCCCCGCCGTGGTGACCGTCGTGGTGGTGACCTGCGCGCTGTGCACCATCTTTAACCACGTGATGCTCACCAAGATGCGCCCCGACATCCTGCCGTCGCTGCTGTTCTTTAACAACTGGTGGCAGATTGCCCAAAACGTCTCGTACTTCAATGCTCTGGGCGACCCCTCGCCACTCACGCACTTTTGGTCGCTTGCCATCGAGGAACAGTTCTACCTGATTTGGCCGCCACTGCTGTTTGCCATGGTATCCATGCACGTGAGCAAGCCCAACACGCGCCGCGTGGTTCTGGGCCTAGCTGCTGTCTCCGCCATCGCCATGATGGTGCTCTATAACCCTGCCGCCGACCCCAGCCGCGTGTACTACGGCACCGACACCCGTGTGTTCTCGCTGCTGCTGGGTGCCTGGATGGCCTTTATCCCCGATCGCGACCTGGCGCCGGTGCGTCTCGCTCGTCATTTGGGGCTCAATCGCCTAGCTGGCGCCGCCAAGCACGGCAAGAACGCCGAGGGCAAGCCTGGCGAGAAGGCCGACGAAGCAGCCGAGACCGCCCCGGCACAGCCGAGCGCCCTCGTGCGTTTTTGGTCCTCGCCCGCATCCATCGATGTGTTGGGCGTCGTGGGTCTGGTTGGCCTTGCCGCCATGGTCGCGCTCACCAACGGCTACACCGCCTTCCAGTATCGCGGAGGCACGCTGCTGTGCTCGATCCTCACGCTCATGGTCATCGCGGCCTGCGTGCAGCCCCAAGGAATGGTTGCCCGCGCGCTGTCCGCCGAGCCGCTCGTGTGGGTTGGCAAGCGCTCGTACAGCATCTACCTGTGGCACTATCCGCTGCTGTTGCTTATGAACCCGGTCGCCAACATCAACGATACACCGTGGTGGCAGTACATTTTGCAGGTGCTGTTGGTGGTCGCCGTGGCCGAATGCTCATATCGCTTTATCGAGACGCCGTTTAGGAAGGGCGCCTTTGGGCGCACCGTCGCCGAATTCCGCGATGGCACCACCACGCCCGCCAACTGGGCACGCGCGCACGCCCCCGTCTGCGCAGCCTGCGCTGTCGTGTTGGTCGTTGCGCTGGGCGGCCTGATCTTTGTTCCCGAGACGTCTGCGCTGAGCGGCGAGGGCGCCGAAGTTCTGAACAAGGAAGCCAAGAACACCGCGCCCACCGACCAGCAGGCGGCCGACGACACCGACAAGGACAACGACGGCTTCCCCGATGGCTCCTACGATCTGCTTATGATCGGCGGCTCCGTGTCGCTGCGTGCCGTGGACACCTTTGACGGCGTGTTCCCGCACAGCCATATCGATGCCGAAAAGGGCCGCCAGTTTGATGCGGGCCGTGCGACATTTGAGGGCTATCTTCAACAGAACCTTGCCGGCAAGATCGTGGTCTTTGCGCTGGGCACCAACGGCTTGGTAACCGACGACCAAATCGACGCCATCATGGCCGATGCAGGAGATAAGCGTATTGTGGTGTTTGTGAACACGCGCAGCCCGCAGCCGTGGGTTGGCTCTACCAACCAGGCCATCGCCAACGCCGCTACGCGCTACAAGAACGTACGCGTTATCGACTGGTACGGATACAGTGCCAACCGCAACGACCTGTTCGATGGCGATGGCACGCATCTATCGACCACTGGCGTGACTGAGTACCTCAACTTGATCCACGATGCCGTCAAGAAGGACCTGCCCGTGCATCCCGAGGATCACGTCAACGATCCGCAGCCGGCAGCCGTCAAGTCTGCCACCGACGCACTCGTCAATGCGCTCGCTCTCAAGCCGCACAAGCTGGGCACCGACAAGTAACCTGCAGCGCAAACTTCCCACATCCGGAGGGGGTGTCTGCCACGGCAGACACCCCCTCCGGCAGTTAGGGACACTCCTGGCGCAGCCAATGAAGACCTCTACGGATGAATTCCAGGCCGCTCCGTCGCTCCAGACATCGTTTCCGCGCCTCGTGCCTGCCCCAAACAATCAAAACAAGCCCTTTTCGCCGCACCCTCAAAGGTCTGTGGGCAAAAAAGGGCAAATATGAGTACTGTTACCATTTTAGTAGCAGGCAAACCACCCAAAATGACGTCCGAGCGACCCCTACAACCCCCTAAAGCAGCCAACCTGACTGGTTTAAGGCGTATTGGAGCCAATTTTAATGAACATACTAAATGCTATGTTCATTATCTTTTAGGATGTAAATGCTATTCACTTAGCAACAGTACTCATATTTGGCATTTTTTGTCCATTGCTATATAACTAACACCCTATAGCAGACAAAAAACAGGCCGCAGTCCATCGCTGCGGCCTGTTCGGAAGCAAAAGTGGGCGTTAAGCGCTGTAGCCCATCGCCTGCAGAACAAACATGACGACCGTGAGCACCGTAATCACACCGATAGTCGCCCAAGTGAGCACATTCCACACGCGGCCGTTGCGGTTAGTGCCCATAATGTGACGGTCAGCGGCAATAACCACCTGGAACACCAGAACCACGGGCAGCAGCACGCCATTGATGACCTGCGAGGTCATCATAATCTGGAACAGATCGACGCCGGGCATAAGCACCAGCACGGCAGAGATACCGATGATGGCCGTAATGATGCCGCGATAGACCGGGGCCTCGTCCCAGCTGCGGTCGGCACCGCGCTCCCAGCCAAATGCCTCGCAGATAGCGCTCGACGTAACGCCCGGCAGCACGCAGGCAGCCAAGAAGCTCGCCGCGACCAGGCCCGAGGCAAACAGTACCGTAGACCACTGACCCGCAATAGGCTCCAGCGCGCGGGCAGCATCGGCAGCATCGCTAATCTGAATACCCGCCGGGAACAACACCGTACCGGTCGTGATGATAATAAAGCCGGCAATGACATCGGCGGCAAGCGAGCCGCTCACGGTATCGATGCGCTGCAGCACGATATCGTCCTCGCCCGCGTTCTTATCGACCACGTTGTTCTGCGCCAAGAAAATCATCCACGGCGCGATGGTGGTACCGATCGTTGCGACCACGAGCGACACGTAGCTGGGGTCATTTTGAATGTTAGGCACGACCAGGTCGACCGCGACCTCACCCCAGTTGGGGCCAGCCATAAACGCGGCGACAATATAGGTCACGAACACGCAGCTCACCAGCAGCAGAATCTTCTCGATGCGCTGGAAGCTGCCCGACATGGTAAGCATCCACACCAGCAGCGCCACCAGCGGCACCGAAATGCTCGCCGGCACGCCAAAGAGGGCAAGGCCGCTGGCGATGCCCGCAAACTCCGAAATGGTCACAGCCGTGTTGGCGATCAACAGCGCCGCCATAGCAAGTACACTCTTGCGCACGCCAAAGCGCTCGCGAATGAGCGATGCCAGGCCCTTGCCCGTGACGCAGCCGCAGCGCGCCGCGGTCTCCTGCGTCACGATGAGCAGCACAGTCATGACGGGAAGCATCCAGAGCATCTTGTAGCCATAGCTGGCACCCGCGCTGGAATACGTTGCAATGCCGCCGGCGTCATTACCCGAAAGCGCCGCCAACAGACCGGGGCCCATGGCGCCAAAGATGGCCGCAATGGTCAGCTTTTGTTTGGTGCTCGCCTTTTGCTTCGTGTTTTGCACGCGACCACCTAACCCATGACTGACATGGTGAGCAGCACCGCGGCGACGCAGTACGCCACGCACGAGATCATGACGGCAATGACGTTCATGGCGGTGCCCGACGTGTTGAGATCATGCTCGTCGCGCCAGAACAGCACCATCAGATAAATCACGGCACTCATGTTGCCAACCAGGCAAATGACGGCAGCGATATTAAAGCAGCCGGTAAAGAGCTGATCCTCAAACATGGGGGCGTCGGGGAACGCGGCGGTACGCACCAGCTGCGCGCACAGATAGGTCACGAGCGACAGAATCAGGCCCATACCGGTGCTCTGGAAGAAGAATCCCAGGTAGGGCTTAGGCTCGTCGTCGTGGCCGTCGTATTCCAGGAAGTAGTTCTTGACGAACGACACCATACGCGAGGCAGCCAGCAGCACGAGCGGCATGGCGCACATGGGGAACACCACCAGATGCGCGGAGCCCCCTGCCGTCCCCAGCACCGTTGCCATGATGCACGAGGCGATGCCCCACACGACAACCCAGTACTGGCGATGCACAAACCAGCTGAGCACATTCGTCGAGTCGTCGGACGCGCTATCGCCCGAGCCGACGCCCGCGATCTGCAGGTCCTCCTGGTGTTCCTCGGCGATAACGTCCATGGCGTCGTCAAAGGTCACAATACCCAAAATGTGACGATTCTCGTCGCAAACGGGGATGGCGACCAGGTCGTACTTGGTCATCTCGTCCGTTACGTCTTCCTGGTCCTCGTCGGGCGACACATAAACCAGGTCGCGATAGGCCAGCTGGCCCAGCGTGGCGTCGCGATCGGCCACGATGAGCGTGCGCAGCGAAAGTACGCCGGTGAGCATACCGCTCGGATCCACGGTGTATACGTAGTAGACGCTCTCGAAGTCTTCGTCGAGTTTGCGAATCGCGTCAATGGCGTCACCGACCGTCGCCGTGGCGGGCAGGGAGACAAACTCCGAGGTCATGATGCGGCCGGCGGTGTTGTCCTCATAGCCCAGCAGGTTACGAATCGCCTTCTCCTCCTTGACGCCCATCAGGCGCAGGAGTTTCTCGGCCTTCTCGTAATCGAGCTCGTCGATCAGGTCGGCGGCGTCGTCCGGATCCATCATGGCCAGCATCGACGACGCGTCCGTGTCGGACAGGCCCTCGAGCATCTCGGTCATAAGCTCGTCATCGTCGAACTCCGAGATGGCCTCGGCGGCCTGGGCGGTGTCGAGCTGCGCAAATACCTGTGCGCGCAGGCGCGGGTCGAGCTGTTCGATAATGTCGGCAATGTCGGCAGGGTGCAGCTCGCCGAGTGTCTTGTGCGACACCGAAAGCTGAATGTTCTTAGTCGAGCGGTCGAGCAGGTCCATGTAGGACCAAGCGATGATGTCCTCGCCAAGCGGCTTGCCCAGATGCTTCATAAAGCCCTCGACGACATGCTCGAGCGCGGGACTAATCGCACGCAGCAGGCCGCGAGCGCCCACCTCGGCACCCAGCAAACGCAGCTGATTTTCGCCCGACATGGAAAACTTGATGTCGTTTACGCGCACGACCTTCATGCCCTGCGTGTCGACAATCTGCTTGTTGAGCACGTCACGCGCAAGCAGCAGCTCGGTCGGCTGCAGATACGAAAAGCGAATATTGGTCGCAGATGTATTGAGGTACACGCCCGTCTCGTCGATACGGTCGACCCATTTGCGCCAGCTGATCATAAACGGTGTCTTGCCGGGACCGCGGAACGCGAGCGACGTCACGTGCGGAAAAACTTCGCCGGTAGCAATACCAAAATCGTTCACCACGCCGAGCTTTTCTCCATCGACGTCCAAGACCGGCAATTTGAGCATCTCACTCAGATAATTCAATGGTGCTCCCCATCATTATTCCTCCGGACGCGGCCGCATGTGCGACGTCCGGGGGCTTCTGGATATGTATACGCATGCGCGGGCGGCACGCCGCTCGACGCTTACACCCCGTGCATGCGCAAAAAGCACCTGCATGGGGTCATCGACTGTATGGTCGAGGTTTGGATTTCACCTGTAACCTTTCTCTTGACCCTCATTAACCGCAGTAACTATAGCATCAGCATCGCCCTGCGGCATCGAATTTATGCGCTGCACATTGCAGGCATACCAAACGCTGACGCATCCGTGACATAGTCATTGGGGACGTTCTTAAATGACTACCCAATGACTACTCTGTGGTATCTTCGTCCTCGGCAAGTTGGGGGAACACGGCGTCCTTGGGCATGGTGACCTTCGTCAGCGAGGTGAGCTTTTTGCTCAATGCCGTGTCCGTCTTGACCAGGTCGCTGAGCGTCACGATCTTGTAGCCGTCGGCAATGAGGCCGTCGATAATCTGCGGCAGCGCCTCGAGCGTCTGCTCGGCGCATTCGTCTCTATCGGTGAGCAGCACGATATTGCCCGGCGTCACCGAATCGAGCACCGTCGAGACCTGCTCGTCGACACCGTTGAGCAGCCAGTCGCCCGAGTCAATATTCCACGAGACCACGGCGGAGACCAGGTCCATCGCATCAATCCAGTTTTGCTCGTCAAAGGCAGCGTATGGAGCACGCAGCAGCATCGTCTTCACGCCGGTCGCCGACTTAATCGCATCGGTGCCTTTCGTGATCTGTTCGCGTACCGCCTCACGGTCCTGACCCTTGAGCGAATCGTCGCTGTAGCTGTTGGATCCGATCTCGCACCCGGCATCGACAATCGCCTTGGCCGTGGCAGGCGAGGCCTCGGCCGCATCGCCCGAAAGGAAGAACGTCGCGGTGACGCCCTTTTCCTTGAGCACCTGCAAGATCTGTTTGGTGGCGCCGCTCGGACCCTCGTCAAACGTCAGCGCCACGTACTTTTTGTTGCCCTTGGGCGCCACGCTGGCGCACGCAACAACGCAATCGGTGGCGGGCACAACCTCGCCGCGGTCCTGCGTCTTGCCCGACTGCTCACCAACCCACACCTCGGATCGGCCCTGGACACCCCATGTCTGCACATACTCGATAGCGCCCGTGCCCTCGACCTTGAGCTTGGGCTCGATAACCGTAGCCTGAACCTCGTGCTTCTCGTAGGTGTTACGGCCATCCTTGACCGTCACCTTCTCGCCACCCTCAAGTTCGCGGCTATCCCATTTGCCCTGCTTCACGCGCTTGCCGTCGACCTTCACCGACAGCTTTTCGCCTCCATGGCGCTTGAGCACGCTGTCATCGACGGCCAGCAGGTCGCCTGCGTCGTAGGTGCCAGTCAAATCCTGTTCGTCGATGAGATTCTGCAGCGTAGAGCCCACGCGCACTGCGGTCTTCTGGCCGTTGAGCTCCACGTCCACGCTGCGGTTGACGTAGCCCACGACGGCAGCGATAAACAGCACGAGTGCGCAACCCACGGCGATGAGCGCATAGGGCAGGCGAGACGAACGACGGGGTGTGCGGCTGTTGCCGATGCGAGCGCTGCGGTCGCTAAAGCCGCGGCTATGGTTGAGATACATCGCGCCGGGCTTACGGTGACGCTTGCGCTGACCGCTGGGCAGCTGCCCCAGGTCGCGGCGCGCCGTCGGACGCGCACCCGAACGCCCGTTTAAGTTGGATCCGTTTTGGCGCATATGCCCTCCCCCATAAACACAGCAAGCCGGAGCAACAGGTCTCCGGCTTGCCTCCCATCATTTGGTACGTCGCTATTTTGTAGCTTTTGACGAGCCTCCGCTCGCCTTTTGGTATTCGTCCTTAAAGGCCTTGAACATGCCGCGCGTCTTGCCGAGCTGCTTGCCCAGTGCGCGACTGCCCTTGTCCACGGCAACCGATCCCTTGTCGTCGAGCATCTTGGCGCCCTTTTTGACCTTGTCGCCCACCACGACGCTGGCCTCGGCGGCCTTGGCAGCCGCACCGCCCGAATACCCGAGCGACTTGACCTCGTCCGAGACGACCATCGCGCCGTTCTCATAGCCGCGCAGCATCGTCGGCGGCACCTGCGTGTCACCAACCAAAACACTCGAAGCAGCACCGGCGGTCACATAGAATGCCTGCACGATGCCCGAACGCGGCTTGAACTCCACATCCGAGCAATAGCCCACGACGTCGCCCGATTCCGTGCGCACGTCCATACCGACCCAGATGATGCAATCGTCCAGGTTGATGTCGAGGCGCTTGGCGGCGGCGGCATCGTACGTGTCCTTGACGTCATCGACCGCAATGGCGCCCTCGTAGACACCAATGGCGTCGAGCGCTACGAATCGGTCGGGACGCTCGATCATGCCCGCGATATCGGACTGGCGGACCATAAAGCCGACCACGCGCGTACCGCCCGGGGTAAAGACCGGAAAGTGAATCTTTCCGAGCTTTTTAGGGCTGCGCGGCGTGCCGTCCTTTTTGGTGCGCTTGTCCTCGGTAGGCTTGCGATAGATCTTGGCGCCGACAAAATCCCCGGCGCGCATTATGCCTCGGTCGAGGGCTCCGCAGCCTCGGTATCAGCCTCGACGGCGTTCTCGACCACGACGTCGGCGGCAGGCGTCACGTTGCCGCCCGAAATGGCGTCGTTGAGCTGCTCGCGCAGCTGGTCCATGCGCTCGCGGGCCAGGTCGACCTTGGCGCGCAGGTCATCGGTCTTGGCGTCGACCATCGGGCCAAAGTCATTCACCGCAGCACGGGCCTCCTCGGCGCTGTGCTCGTAGGTGTCGCGCATATTGTCCCAGGCGTCGTTGGCGATATCGGCAGCCATGGCGCGGGTCTCGGCGCCCGAGCGCGGGGCCAGAGCAACGCCGACAATAGCGCCGGCAGCGGCACCAAAAAGTGCGCCGGAGACAAAGCTGAAAGTCTTACCCATGATCATTCCTCTCCTGCGGGCACGTCGGTGCCCACCGTTTGAATGCTGTCCATTATACCCGCAGCGCATCACTTGCCGCTCCGCTCATCTGCGTACGGCAAAGGCGCAGGTACGTGATGGTGATAAACGCGTAGGCCTACTCCTGGGGCATAGCCGGCATGGCCACCGTGGCACCCGGGTCCTCGCCGGCGCCGTCCACGAGCGGCAGGCCGCCCTCATGCGCAGGTCCTGCCGGAGCCGTCGCAGCACCGCCAAAGACAGCAGCGGAGGCCTCGTGGTTCTCGGCAACCGCGCCCTCGGTATCAATCGCCACCTGGGGCTCGTCGTCAAAGTTGGGGACGCCCTGGGGCTCGGTGGGAACGGGCTCAGCGGTCGCATCGGCAACGGGCTCGGCGTCGACCGGCACATCGCCCTCGTCAGCGCCCTCGTCCTCGGCAGCATCTTCGCCGTTCGCAGCGGCGACGGCCTCGTGAGGATCCTTGCCCTCGGCCTCGGCGCGCATGCCCAGCACCAGGTTGCGCAGGCCCGCGACCGTGCCCTCCACGTCGGGGGCAGGCTGGTCGGCGTGCAGATAGGCCCAGTCCATCATAAAGGTGGCCGAAGACAGCGCACCGATGGCCAGCGCGTCGTCGGGGCACGAAAGCTCAACCTCAAAGACGCGCTCGTCGTGCTCGCTTACGCGCGTGCGGCCGCACGAGATGCTACCGGCAAGACCGGTCTCGTTCATGAGCTCAACCGTCACGTGCTCCAGCAGGTGGCAGAGCTCGGTCTGGCCCATGCAGTCCTGGAACTCGCGGCCGGAATCGCCCAGGCACAGGTGCTTGGCAATCGCCGGCACCAGGTAGTACACGCGCGCCGTGGCCTCGATGTCCTCCGAGGTCATGAGCGGCATGCCGGGGTTCACCAGCACGTGCGCGCAGATCTTGTCCTCGCTGACGGTGACCTTAAGGATGTTGAACAGGCCTGCCATAACTCTCCCCTACTCTTCCTTGTCCTACTCGTCGCCGTCGTGCGGATTCGCGGAACCCGCACCCGACGTCGTCGGCTCGTCTACCGAAGACTCGGAATCCTTTTTATCGGTTTCGGCCGGAGCAATCACGCGAATGAGCGAGATGCGCTGGCCACGCATCGACTGCACTTTAAACTTGTACCCCGCAACCTCAAACACCTCTCCGATGTCGGGCACCGAGTCGCAAAGCTCCAAAATCCAGCCGGCGATGGTCTCATAATCATCGCTTTCCTCAAGCGGCCAACCAAGCTCAATCGCGTCATCGCACGAAAAACGCCCATCAACGAGCCACTCGCGGCGCGAAAGGCGCGTGAGATACTTGTTGTCGGGGTCGAACTCGTCCTCGATCTCGCCGACGATCTCCTCGACGATGTCCTCGATGGTGATGATGCCGGCCGTGCCGCCGTACTCGTCCACAACCACCACGATCTGGTCGTGCGAGGTCTGCATCTCGGACAGCAGCGGCAGGATATCCTTGGTGTCGGGCACAAAGGTGGCGTCGCGCAAAAAACCGGCGATGGGCTGGTCACCCTTGCCGTCGAGCGCGGGTTGGATCAGGTCCTTGATGTGCGCGATGCCGGCGACGTTGTCGGGATCCTCGTGATAGACGGGGATGCGGCTGAAGCCGGTCTGGCGCATGGTGGACAGCACGTCGGCGACCGTCTCGTCGTCCTCGCACATGGTGGTGTCCACGCGCGGCACCATGACCTCGCGGGCAACGGTGTCGCCTAGGTCGAAGATCTCGTGGATCATGCGCTTTTCCTCGTCGAGCAGGTCGTCCTGCTCCGAGACCATGTACTTGATCTCTTCCTCCGAGACGTTTTGGCGGTCGTCGGCGCTCTTGATGCGCAGAATGCGGGCCAGGCCATCGGAACAAGCGCCGGTCAGCCACACGAGCGGACGGGCAATCTTTTGGAAAAACGACAACGGCCCCACGACTTGCTTGGACACGCCCTCGGCATTGGCCAGGCCGATGCGCTTGGGGACGAGCTCGCCGATCACGATGGATACGAAGGCGACCGCGACGGTGATGATGACCGGCGCCAGGCCACGCGCGATGGCGGAGAGCGGCGCGATGCCAAAACTCATGAGCCACGTGGCGAGCGGGTCGGACAGACTCGTCGAGGCGACGGCGGACGAGGCGAAGCCCACGAGCGTGATGGCGACCTGGATGGTGGCGAGCAGCTGGTCGGAGTCGGCAGCCAGCTTAATGGCACGCTCGGCGCGCTTGTCGCCTTCCTCGGCCTCGTGCTCCAGCACGGCGCGCTTGGCCGTGGTGAGCGCCATCTCGGACATAGAGAAGTAGCCGTTGATGAGGGTCAAAACGAGGGTGGTAATAAGAGAGATGGTTATGTCCATCGGGAGTTTCTCGAACCTCCAAGATTCGGGACGTCGGATTAAAACGTTGGTGGCGGATACGGCAATTGCACTGGCGACCGAGCGGGGGCACGGGCGCTGGCGTGGTCGCTAGATTACGAAGAGGATCACCGCCATGAACTGGAAGATGCTGCCGGCGAGCACCCACAGGTGAAACACGCTGTGCAGATAGCGCACGTTTTTGGCGATATAGAACGGCACGCCCGCGGTGTAGCACACGCCGCCGACGGCGAGCAGGGCAAGTGCCACGGGGTTGAGCAGCGCCACGAGCTCGGGCAGCTTAAAGACAACGAGCCAGCCCATCAGCAGATAGACCAGGCCGCTTACCCAATGCGGCTGGCGCTCGCGCATAAAGCACTCGAGGGCGATGCCGATAATGGCGATGGCCCATACGGCAAAGAACAGCACAGCGCCGCCGTCGTTTGCGAGCGTGATGAGGCAAAACGGCGTATAGCTGCCCGCAATGAGCAGGTAGATGCAGCTGTGGTCGATGATGCGAAACACGCGCTTGGCGCGCGCGGGCTGAATCGCGTGGTAGAGCGTGGAGGCTAGGTATTCGAGGATAATGCTGACGCCATAGACAATCGCCGCGGCCATGTGGGCCGGGCCTCCGCCGCGCAGGGCGGCGAATACGATCAGGAGCACCAGGCCCGCGATACCCAGCAGGCAGCCGACACCATGGGTGACGGAGTTCATGATCTCCTCGCCCACCGTGTAGTGTGGAACGGCCGCGGTCTTGGGTCGCGGCTTAGAACTGTCGCTCGAATCGGACATGCCGGTTACATCCTCCAACGTAAAGAGTTCTCAACACTATATCAAAGCGTCTAGGTACGTGCGAAATATGCACCATACGTGACCCTTTGTTTACCCATTCTTTGTCTGTTGACGCATCAACGGCGAACGTCCATAATGCGCTTGCATTAAATGTTGATGTATTAACATCTTATAGGAGAATACCGCATGGCTCAAAACGCACGTTCCCATCGAAAGCTCAAGATAGCCGGCATTGTTACGTTGGTAGTCGTTGTCGCGCTGTTGGGGTTTGCCGGCAACTTTTTGTTTGACTTTGCCCTGAACCCCCAAGCGCCGTACACCATGAAGATGATGCAGGATAGCAAGAACGACAAAGAAGGTGAGCAGCCGGATGCCGAGGGAACCGAGGCGCGGGCATGGTTTAAAGAGAACCGCGAGAGCAGCAGCCTTACCGCAGATGACGGAACCGAGCTCACCGCTTGGTATTTTGCCGCCTCGGAGAACACCCACGATTACGCCGTCTGCCTGCATGGATACACCAATGAGCCCATCGGCATGGCCCGATACGCCAAGCGCTTCCACGACCGCGGCATGAACGTGCTCGCGCCTGCCGCCCGCGCCCACGAGCGCTCCGGCGGCGACTATATCGGCATGGGCTGGCCCGAGCGGCTCGATGTCGTTGCATGGATTGGACGGATCGTTGCAGCCGACCCCGAGGCGCGCATCCTGGTCTTTGGTGAGTCGATGGGTGCGGCAACCGCTATGAACGTCGCGGGGGAATCTCTGCCCGCAAACGTGAAATGCATTATCGAGGACTGCGGTTATACGAGTGTTTGGGACGAGTTTTCTCTGCAGCTCAAGGACGTGTTCGGCCTGCCCAGCTTTCCCTTGCTCGATGTAGCAAACCTGGTATGCAACGTGCGCGCGGGCTACGACTTTCATAAGGCGAGCAGCGTGGAACAGCTCAAGCGCGCGACGGTTCCCATGCTGTTTATCCACGGTGACCAAGACACCTTTGTGCCGTACAGCATGCTCGACCAAAACTACGACGCATGCGCCAGCAAGGTCAAGCAAAAGCTCACTATCCATGGCGCCACCCACGCCAAGAGCGCGCAGGTCGACCCCGAACTCTACTGGAACACGGTCGACAACTTCCTCGACGAGTATTTTTAGGAAATAGGACGGTTTACTGGTCTATCTGACCCCCTAGCACTTCCAAAAAGCCGCCCGTGGGCACTGTGCTCACGGGCGGCTTTTACTAACAGTTGTGCTACAAAGGCGCTTGTTTTGTCTAATAGCTAGGTGCTACTTGACCTCGATGAGCTCATACTCGCTCGTGCCCAGGCCGATCTTCTCGGCGTGCGCGATGCAGGTGCGCCAGTCGGTGTCGGGATGCGTGATGCAGAAGGGGTCCTTGGCCTGATCGCCCTCCAGATGCTCGTGGTTGTGCTCCATCTTGGCCGCGCTATCGGTAAGCTCGGTGTTGGGCAGCGGCTCGGATGCCATGACGGCATCGGCACAGGCCTGGTCGATGGCGACCGGGTCGAAGCTCGCGAACATGCCGATGTCGTTGACGATAGGCGTATCGTTTTCGGGATGGCAATCGCAGTTGGGGCTGATATCCATAGCCAGCGAAATGTGGAAGCTGGGACGATCCTGGACAACGGCCTTGGTGTACTCGGCGATCTTACAGTTGAGCACGTCGGCCGCGGCCTCATAGCCGGGCTTGATGGCGTCCTGGTTGCATGCCGCAATGCAGCGTCCGCAGCCCACGCAGCGATCGTGGTCGATAGCGGCCACGTGCACCGTGCGAGTAGCGCCGCTGGCAAGCTCGCGGTCGCGGGTGCCGTCGAACGAGATGGCGTTGTGCGCGCAGATCTTTTCGCAGGCACGGCAGCCAACGCAGTGCTCGGTCGCGACGTTCGGCTTGCCGGCGGCATGCTGCTCCATCTTGCCGGCGCGACTGCCGCCGCCCATGCCCAGGTTCTTCATGGCACCGCCAAAGCCGGCCTGCTCATGGCCCTTAAAGTGGGTGAGGCTGATCACGATATCGGCGTCCATGAGCGCCTGACCGATCTTGGCCTCGTGCACGTACTCGCCGCCCTCGACCGGGACAAGCGCCTCGTCGGTGCCCTTGAGGCCGTCGGCGATGATGATCTGGCAACCCGTGGCATACGGGGTAAAGCCGTTCTGGTAGGCAGTATCGATGTGCTCGAGCGCGTTTTTGCGGCTACCGACATAGAGCGTGTTGCAGTCGGTGAGAAAGGGCTTGCCACCCAATTCCTTCACGACGTCCGCGACGGCGCGGGCGTAGTTGGGGCGCAAAAAGCTCAGATTGCCCAGCTCGCCAAAGTGAATCTTGATGGCGACGAACTTGTTCTCAAAGTCGATCTGCTCAATACCGGCGTGACGGATGAGGCGCTTGAGCTTGTCGAGCTGGCTCTCGCGAGCATGCGTGCGCAAGTTGGTGAAGTACACCTTAGCGGGTGCTGCGGGTGTAGTTGCGGTCATAGATATATCCCCTCGGTCTATATGGCGTTACAGACATAGAGGATGGTACCAGTTAAAGCAGAGTTAAAGTCAAGTATGGCACCTAGTCATTGGGGACGTTCTTAAACGACTACTCTTGGACTTTGAGTGCCTCGGCCAGACCCACACGTTTGATGGAACGCATGTGCAGCAGCGCCACGACCAGGTAGGTCGCAAAGCCAATGCCGACGCATGCAGCCATGGACCAAGCGGGCACGTAGATCTCGATATTGCCGTTGTAGGCGAGCAACATCGAGCGGAAGATGGCCGTGAGCGAACCAATAATGACCGGCAGGCTCAGCACGAGCGACGCCACCACGCACAGCGTGATCGAGCGGATGTACAGATGCGAGATCTCGCCATCGCGATAGCCAAAGACCTTCATGTAGCTAATCGAACGGGCGCTGTGGTCGATCACAGCCTTGGTCAGCAGGTACATAAACAGCAGGAAGATAAACACCGCGAGCCCGACCATCATGCCGATCATTTTGCTCATCATGCCGATGAACTGGTCGCCCACGGCGCGCATGTCATCGGGCGTGGTGTCGCCGGCAAAGTAGCGCGAATCAAGGTCGAGCTTCTCATCGCTCACATAGCCGTTAAAGTAGGCCGCATCGTTGTCAAACAGCTCGTTAAAGTCATCGATACTCATATAGACATTCATATCCGACTTAGAGCCCCAAACGTAGTCCTTGCCCACATACTCAAGGGAATAATTCTTACCCTCGTACTTGTCGCGAAGCTTAACCTTCTGACCCTCGCTCCAGCCAAACTTGTCGAGCAAGCCACCGCCAAAGACGACGCGTCCGTCGCCGACGTCCAGCCCTTTCCAGTAGCGCGAATCGGGCGAGATGCCGTAGACGGAAATCGTCTCCTGCCCATTTCCATCGCCGCGGTCGTATTGCAGCTGGTAAACGGCGTATTTCTCGGCCTGTGCTATTGCACCCGCGCCGTTGTCAGTCGTATTGACCGGGTGGATATCGTCGTTGTCAGTGTCGATCTTAGAGACCTTGTCAATCAGGTCGATAGCCTCGTCGCGGTTGCAGCCGAGGGCATCGGCAAGATCGTCAAGGCGCGCGTAGAGCGCATCCTTCTTGTCCTGGACCTTGGCAAGCGCATCCTGCGCTGCAGTCAAGCTCTCGGCAGACGGAGATGCGGTCGCGGCATCGGTTGCCGCCTGCGCCGCATCGGCCGCGTCATCAAGCTCGTCATCGGCACCCTGGGCGGCGGAAAGCAGCGCGCCGTCAACCGACTGCAAGCGCTCGAGTGCCGACCACTGCTCGCGCTCCTCGGCGGTGCCCTCGAGCTCCAGCGGCGCCTTGAGCGTGTACTGGTGCTCGGCGACCAGGATCGTCTCGAGGTTGTCGGCGTAGTGCGTCATCGTGGGCAGAATCGCCAGGCCAAAGAGCAGCAGCAGCGAGGCGAACGCAATGCCCACGAAGAGCGTGGCGAAGTTGCCCAGGTTGCGCAGGAAGATACGCAGGCGGAAGCGCGAGACAAAGCCCATTCGCTCCGGCAGCTGCAGGCCACGCTTGGTACCCGATTTGCCGCTCGCCTCGTGACGAAGGAACTGCAACGGCGTCTTGCCCATTTTGCGAAGCAGGCCCACCAGCGTGATGAGAATGAGCGCGGCGGCAGGAACCACGGCTGTCTCTTATACACATCTCCGAGC
>CABSNS010000004.1:0-19138 GCA_902479105.1 uncultured Collinsella sp.
CAGCAGCGAATCCATGCCGCCCAGATCACTCGTCTTCATAGGCACGCCAATAACCGGCAGCGGCGTAAAGGCAGCCACGACACCGCCCAGGTGCGCGGCCTTGCCGGCAGCAGCGATAATCACCTTGATGCCGCGGTCGGCAGCAGTCGAGGCCCACTCATGGACCTTCGCCGGCGTGCGGTGCGCGCTCGCAATGACAAGCTCATAGGGCACGCCCAGTGCTTCGAGCTCGGCGGTGCAACCTTCCATAACACCCAGATCGGACTTGGAGCCCATGATGATCCCGACAACCGGCTTCTGATCTGCCATAAACAAAGACCTCCTGTTGAGAGCGGTGACGCGGCGGATCCGCGACCCTTAACTACTGAGAGTAGTATAGCTGCTCCCGTCCCCGCGGTCTTTGTGGCGCTTCGCGGGCGGGCCAGGCTTTATCTGAACGACTTTGCGAAGCAACCGGAGTGAAGATAAAGCCTGGCCCGCCCGCGAAGCGCCCCTCGACCTACCGGGGATTGCTATGACGTACGTTGGCTGAAATAATAAAGCAATGCCCGCCGTCCTTGACGGAGCGGCGGGCACGTTTGCTTAGTTGTCGCTGGGACTACTTAGCCTTGCTGCGACGATGGAAGAAAGCGCCGATCGCGGCGATGATGGCGCCAAGACCACCGACGGCCGCGACGGTCGCCGCCGTCTGGTCGCCGGTATTGGGGATCGCCGAACCGCTCTTCTTGCTGCCCTGGGCCTTGTCGCCTGCGGGCTTGCCCGCCTGGTTGCCGCCGTTTGAGCCATTGCCGGAACCCTGGTTGCCCGAGCCGCCCTGGTTGCCGGAATCGGCATCCTTAAGGCCCTCGATGGCCAGCTTGAGCTGGTCATAGGCCGCCTTGAGCTGGGCGTCGGAAGCATTCTCATCACCCAAGACATCCTCGGCGTAGGTAATGGCATCCGTCAGGGCCTTGACAGACTCTGCCGTCTTTCCCTTGGTGTCAGTCTCCTTCGCCTGCTTGACCAAGGCCTTGAGCTGCTTCTTGGTCGGGTTCTCGATCGGGGTCACCGGAGTCTTCTCAAGCGCGTCGCGAGCACTCTCGAGTGCCTTGAGTGCCTGGTCGACCTCGTCCTGCGTGGCGTTCTCGTCGTTCAGGATGGCGCGGGCGCTCGCCAAGGCGTTCTGGAACGCGGTCCAGGAAGCCTCGGTGTAGTCGCTGGCCTTAACGTCGCCGGCTGCAACCTCGGCATCAACCTTTTCAATCGCGGCAGTGAGGTCGTCCTTCGCCACCGGATTGGGAACGGCCGTACCGTAGAACTTGAGCTCCGCCATGCTGCAGTAGGCGTCAACGCTGTCACCGCCGGCGTGGAGCACCTTGACGGTCACGTAGCGACCGCGCGCGGCACCAAAGCTCATCTGCTTCCAGTCGCCACGGTCGGTGAGCACGCGGCCGTCGTTGTCGAAGGTAAACGTACCCATCGACGTGGCGGTGTCCATCTCATAACCGTCGGCGGTGTCGGAAACCAGCACCTCGGCCTCAAAGATATCGCCGTTCGTGCCGCCGTCCTGGCGCGGCAGGAACGTGACGTCGGTGAGATCGTAGTCGCGGCCCAGGTCGACGGTCAGGTACTGGGGCATACCGGCCTTATAGGCCCAGTCGCTGTGCCAGAGCGTCTGCTCATCGCCGTCAAGAGCGTTGACGGCGTTGCTGCCCTCATAGTCGGCCTCGCTCGAGAAGCCGGTCACCTTGACGTTCTCGCGGTTCTCGGGCGTGTTGATGAGGCTCTTCTCATCGACGGGGCGCATCTTGAGGCCGTCGATTGCCTTCTCGATCTTGGCCGTGGCGTCTGCGACATCCTTCTTGCTATAGCTGCCCTGGCCGCCATCGAGGAGCTTCTGAGCCGCTTCGGCCGCAGCGGTGAGGGCTGCATAGGAATCCTTGGTGTAGACGGACTCGCTGTAGCCCGCGGCCTTGGAAAGCGCTGCCATGAGCGCAGAGGTGTCGACACCAGCCTTGACCTCGACCTCATAGGATGCGGTCTTGGAGGGATCGAGCACCGACGCCACCGTGATCGTTGCCTTGCCGGCCTTGTTGGCGCGCAGGTAGTAGCTCACGCTATCGCCGGCCTGGACAGCGGAGACGCTCACCACAGAAGGATCGGAGCTCTCGACCGTCACAAAGGGGTAGCCGGCGCTCTCGGGCGTGGCCTTGGCGTCGACGAGCGTCACATCGCCCTCGAAGAACTCGGTCTGGTTCTTGCCCAGTTCGACACCCTCGATGGCCTCGACACCCTGTGTGTAGTTGAAGTTGATCTCGCGCAGCGTGAGCATCTGGTCACCCGATGCCTCAAGCGGCGTGATCTCGACCTTGGTCGCCTTCTTGCCCTTGTTCTCGGCAGAGAGGTCAAAGGCGTAGCGAGCCTGATAGGAATCAAAGCTTCCGCCCGAGAACTCCTGGGTCGAGCCGTCCTCGAACGTCACGACGGACTTAATCTTCTGCACGGTGCCGTTGCCACCGTTGCGGTTAACGACCTCGACGCTATCGAGTTTCGACGGCGTCTTGAAGGCGAACGTCATCGTGGCGGGCAGCTTGACGTAGGTCGGCATCTTGCCGTCGATCCAGTTGGGCTCATGGTTCCACAGGAACTCGAAGTCGTTGCCGCCCTCATTGTTGTCGAACAGTCCGTCATAGCTCTTCTGCTGGATGAGCTTCTCGACGTTGGTGCCGTCGTCGGTGGGGAGCTCGTCGTTGGTCATCGTGATGTCAAAGGCGTCGCGGCCGTACTCGGACTTGGTGGGCTGCGGGACACCGGGCATCGTCACGGTGCCATCACTCACGAACTCGAGCGCGTCGCACGCCGGGCCGACGAGCCAAGACGTCGAGGGCAGCTCGACCTTGCCGGCCGTCTTAGCCTTGAGTTTGAAGCTCGCGACCACACCAGTACTGTTGAAGAGCTTGGCGTCGCCGCGGTTGGCGAAGGCCAGGTTGATGGTCTGGTGGCCATCCGTGAACTGCACTTTCTCGCGCGAGAGGTTCTCCATGCCCGCCGTCGACGCATCCTGCGCGATGCTCTCGGAGACATACTCGAACTGGTCGCTGTTGAAGTTGACGAGCGCACCGAGCGCGTTGATGTTCTCGGCGTCGGTGGCGTAGACGTCGACCGTGATCTCGTCGCCGGCCTCGACCTCCATCTTGCTCGGGATCACCGCGAGGGTGCCAGCAGCCTTGCCCTTTTGCTTGGTGCCGCCGTCGAGCGCCGCCATGGTGAAGGAGTAGTCGTACACGTCGTAGACGCTGTTGCCGTTGAGGTCGGCGAAGTGGGCGCGGATCTGGGAGTCGAACGTCGAGGTGTCGGGCTCGCGGTTCTCAAGACCCAGGTAATTCTTCATGTTGGAGTAGTCGCCGTCGGAGACCGTGGCCTTGTTGAGGTTGGAGCCCACAGCGAAGCCGTCCGTGCCGTCGGTCTTGTAGATGGCGATCTCGGAGGCGGAGAAGAAGTTGCCCACGGACGCGAGCGGCGTCATACGCACGTAGCGCGCGGCCACGGCGCCGTCGAACGCCACCGTCTTGCAAGCGGCGGAGCGCTCCCAGTCGACCTCCTGCGTCGTCCAATGCACGCCGTCGAGGCTCGTCTCGATGCGCATCTTGGTCACAGTGCCGTTACCGGCATCATCGCGCGGATAGTACTCGAGCTTGTCGAGCTTGTAAGCGCGACCGTAGTCAACGGTAAGCGCCTTGCCCAGATCGTTGCCACCGGAGTGGAAGCCGCCGTCGCCCGACTGGAACTCATGGTCGAAGGCGAGTTCGGCCTTATGGCTACCGTAGAGCGAGCCCTCCCAAGTGATTTCCTCGGCCTCAGGCACGTTCCGCCACGGGTCGAGCGCAGAGTTCGCCTCAAGCACGTCGCTCCATGCGGAGTAGCCATCGGCGTTGCGCGAACGAATCTGGTAGGTATGCTTGCTGTTGTAGGCAAGATCGGTATGCGTGAATTCTGCCGCATCGCCCACGGCGAACACAGTGCCGTCTACCTTAAGGTCGTAGGAGGTAGCACCATCGACCTTCCCCCAGGTGAGCTTAATGCTCGTGGGGGTCGTGGCGTCCTCGGGGGCAGCAAGGTTCGCGGGTGCGGAGAGGTTCTCGTTGAAGCGGTCGGCCGCGAGCGTGGCATCGGCGTTCACGAAATCGCCCAGTTCGAGCGTCTGCGCTGCCGTGGCGACATCGGTCTTCGCGAACTTGACGTAGACCTTGGGATTCGTGGTGATCTTGGTTTTGTTGAAGCTCTCGCCCTGCTCGGCCTCGGTGCTGCCTGCGTCGCTACCGTAGTGGTTGAGGTTGGGGGACTCGCTGTAGAAGTAGACCGCCCGGCCGGCCTCGGGGGTCGCGGCGTCAAAGGCCTCCTGCGAAACGACCTCAACCACGTTGAGCGCGGATCCGCCGTTCTTGGCGGAGACGCTCGTGGGCTTGGCGGAGACGTTGGCCACAAAGGTCGTGGTGCGGTTGGAGTCGTAGCCGCTGTAGCCGCCCTGCGATGCCTCGGCGGTAAAGGTCGCCGTGCCGCCCACCACGCTCGACTTATAGACGGTGCTCACATGCTCACCGTAGGAAATATTGTCGATTGTGCCGTAGGAATCGTCCTCGGTCGTGTTGTTCTCGATGGAGGAGCCGTCATCCTCGTACTGCGTAAAGCTGCCCTCACCCTCGGTGGCGAAGAACTCGACGATACGCTGGCTGCGATTGGTGCCCTTGGTGTTGGTCTCGGTCACGGCCTCGGGGTTGTTGTTCTCGGCGTACATCGGCACGATGGCGTTGGCCTTAATAAAGAGTGGCAGCTTCCAAAGCGGAGCCTCGTAGTTGTTGAGGACCTGACCGCCGCGGTACTGCTTGCCCGAGAAGTAGTCAATCCAGATGGTGGGATTCTCGTCGGTACCGTAGTTGGGCAGGTAGATACCGTTGCGGACATCGTTGCCGTTCTCATCTGCCTGGGTATCCTGATACACCGGTGCCACCAGGAAGTTCTCACCGAACATGTACTGGTACTGCGTCGAGGTGCTTGCGGCGTACTCGGAGTTGTCGGAAAGCAGCATGGCGCGGATCATGGGAAGGCCGGTATCGCCGTTGCCCGTGTCGATGTTGGCCGCCGAGGCCGCGCTCGTGTAGATATAGGGCATGAGTTGTGCTTTGAGCTTGAGATAGAAGCGCGAGATGCCCGTGTATGGATCGCCATGCGTCATGGGCGACTTGCGGTAGGTGCCCCAACCGTCCATGTCAAGCATAGAGGGCGTGAATGTCTTCCACTGGTAGTCGCGAGCGGAGATGATGGGATCGCCACCAAAGATGCCGTCCATATCGGAGCCGATGTTGGGGTTGCCCGAGAGGCTCTGGCCGATATACGTGGGGATATGGAAGCGAATGTACTCCCAGTTACCGCCGTACTGGTCGCCGGTCCAGATGCCGCCAAAGCGCTGCGTGCCGGCCCAGCCGTCAAGCGTGATGATGTTGGGGCGCTTGTTGGCGCCGGTGGTCACGGTGTCATAGGCCGTCTTGATGCCGTTGAGGCCAAAGGAGTAGCCGGAGCCGACCCAAGCGACGTCGGTCTTGAGCGTGGTGATGCCACCAGTCTTGACCTCAGAATCGAAATCGCGCAGCAGATGCCACGGGGTCTCGGAGTTGCTATCGGGCTCGAGGTTCGACTGGGTCCAGAGACCGGTGCTCACTCCCTTGGAGTTGGCATACTCGGTGAACTTCTTAAGATTGTCGACGTTGGCGCGCACGGCGTTGAGGCGCTCGGCAGAACTCGTTCCGTCGGAGTTGACGCCGCCGGTCTTGTAGTAACCGTTCTGGCCGTAGCCAGCACCGTAACCGTCGTTCGGCAGGAACCAGCCGAGCGGCATGTCGTTGTCCTCGTAGTCATCGATAACCTGCTGGGCGGAGAACTGGCGGTCGAAATCGGTCGCCTTCATGTTCTCGGTATCAACCGTAGGGCCCTCACCGTTGAGCGTCTCGGCCGCAAGCGTGCCGTCGAGCTTGTAGCCCGTCGACATGCCGGACTCGTATTTAACGTCGCCCTTCTCACTCGAGGACTTGCTGCCCTTGGTCTCCCACTTCTTTTGACCCGAGGTCGTTGACCAGCCATCACGGTTATAGGCATTAAGATGACCCAGGTAGAAACCGTACTCGGGCAGCAGCACCGGATTGCCGGTCACCTTGTAGTAGTCCTGCAGCATCTCGGTTGCCACGTTCGAGGCGCCCGTTTCGGTTGCCACGAAATAATAGGCATCGAACTCATTCTCGCTGTGCGAGGTCGTGACCGTCGAGGAGTCCGTAGAGCCAAAGTCGTAAGAACCCTCAGCAAACGTGTTGCGAAGCACGCCGTAGCCGTCGCTCGTCCAGTAGAACGGGTTGGGCGAGGCGACGCCGCCGTCGGTCCAGTTGTTAGTGTTGGAGATGGCGATGGTCTGGTTGGTGTGCAGGAAGCGCCCGTTCTGGGTACCACCGCCAAAGAAGTTCTCGGACTTCTCTTTGGCGAGCGTCTGGACAGTACCCTTCTTGTCAAGGTCGAGGGATACGGACTCGGAAACCACGACGCGGTCGCCCGATTTAATGCTCATCTTGCCGGTCGCCTTGTCCAGAACCACGGTCGCCTTGCCGCCGGTGATCTCGATAGCGTCGCCTTTGTCTACAACCGTCGCGCTCGGCTTGCTGTAGGTGTCCGAGGTGTCGGGCTGGGCCTGAATCTTAGCCGTGTGGGACTTGCTACGCGGCGTGGCGTACTCGGAGAACTCGCCTTTGGGGTCGACGTTGTAACGGAAAATGCCGTTCTCTAGAAATGTGATACGGCCCTTGATGCCGTCGGCGAAATCGATTTCGACGACGTTCGAGGCGGACTGAGACACGGTCACCGAGTCGACGCCCTTGAGCGGCGTGGCAATCGCCTGCTGGGGGCTAGCGAACACGAGAGTCGCCGCCGTTGCGACGAGAACTGCGCTTCCCTTCACCCACCGTTTCGTGAAAATGACATTCCTACGCACCTGGACTCCTTTCCTCCGACATGCGGAAGTGTCGCAGGCACACGCCCTGCAGCATGGGCCCGCCCGTTATCAAGGGGTCAACTGGTAGTAACCAGATAGCCACCTATTAGCTTGGATAGCATACAGGAGCAGTTGCGCAACCAAGTTCGAAATTCTCCCAGCGGCATTAAATTGAACGTAGACGGCTAAGTGGGCTCAAAAGCCATACCAATTGGTTCTTCAACCAAATACCAATTAAGCAAAAATGTACTGTTTATCTGGTATTACATAGACCATACCTTTACGTACGTTGGCTGATTTTGGGCTTAAATGAGCAATCGACAGAGGGCGGTGGACAGTTAGTTCAGATATGTATTTTTTGGCGGTGCTAATTGGCGCTAACAAACTGGTTTGGGCCGCTTTAGACCCGATAATGGGTCCTTCTCGCTCTTGCCCGTACGCCTTTATCAGTTCAGACCACCTAAAACAGCTCTATCGAGCCCAAATCGCCCTCCACGCGGCCTCAAATAAATACAAATCTGAACTAACTGTCCAAGAGGAGTGCTCCACGGATAGGAAAAGGCTCTGGCGAATCCTCTAATCGCCAGAGCCTTGCCAAAACCCGTGTGTCTGGAGCGCATCGCCGCATACCAGTCTTTCACCCATGCAGCTAGAGATTTTCTTCCGCCCACTTCTCAAAATCAACCGCTCGCCTTTGGGCAGTTCGGTACACTTCCATGTCTTCGCGAGCGCCCACCACGACGATGGCCATTTTCCCTTTTATCTTGATGAGGCGATACACAATCCGAATGCCACTTCCTCTGAGCTTGATTTTCATAAAGCCTGTCAAATCTGTACCGGCCTTGTTTCCAAGGGGTTTACCGAATCCGCCTTCGTTCTGCGACAATGGATTCGCTCTGATTTTCTCGATGGCCTTAAGCACGCTCTTTCGTTGGGAGCCGTCCAGACGCTTAACATCCTTGAGAGCATCCGGGTAGAAAGCGACTTCGTTCCCGCTCATTCAAACTCGACCTCATCCATCTGATCGAGTTCGTCCTGGCCCACACCCAACTCTGCCATAACATCAGATAGGGAAACGAGTTCATCATCGCTTGTCGCAGCCGTCCTCTTAAGGGCCAACGTCAACAAGGCGAGGTCCTCCTCCGCCTGCTTCGCCTCCCTGTATTCATCGGGCGTCACAATAACGAATGCCGGCTTATTGTGTTTAAGGACCACAACGGGATTATCGTCCCCAACCTTCGAAAAAGCAGCCGAACCCTTACCGTGACTGAAATCGCTGATGGGAACAAGATTGTCGAGCATTTTTAAAGCAAGCATCGAGACCTCCAAATATAAAGTCTTTTATGCATTCATTTTAGCATGCAGAAAATACCAGCAATCACGGAATGGTGACACGGACGAGGCATCGCTTTCCACCAACCGTTGATCATCGACCGAGCAAAATATCCCGCCAAGAGATCGAGCGAGGATTCCGTCCTTCGAAGAGGACCGTATTGGCCTCCTCGCGGGACGAAATCCTCGCTCGTTCGTTTCAGCCCGCGTCAACGCGTGCTAGACGGCCAGCTCGCCTGATTCACCCATAAGCCATCGTGCCAGGTCGATGACCTTGATGCCATCCCAATCAGTCGTTTCGTGCCCTGTTCGGGCGATGACGCACTTGGGATAGGCGTCTCGAATCCGTCGCAGCGGATCAAGCTCACGCTTAAGCGTCGCTTCCTGGGAAATGTCGTCACTCACCTGGATATAGACACGGCGGTCACGCCTGATGGCGACAAAGTCTACTTCCTTTTGGTAGAGAACGCCCACGTAGACTTCCCATCCGCGACGCATAAGCTCGATTGCCACCATATTCTCGTAAACATGGCCAAAATCGAGCTTTTTCGTGCCAAGCGCGGCGTAGCGAAACGAATGGTCGGCCAGGTAGTATTTATCTCCCGTCGACAGGTATTTCTTTCCTGAGACGTCAAAGCGACGAAACCGGTAGAACGCAAACGCATTACACAGGTAGTCGATATACACAGCCAGCGTCTTGTCGCTTATCTTAAGGTTCGCTCGTGACAGCTCGGCCGCCATCCCCTTGAGAGAAGAGATGTTTCCGACGTTATCCATCAGGAACTCGCAGGAACGTTTAAGCTGCTCCGTATTACGTATACGATATTTTTGTCTGATGTCGCGCAGGATAAGAGTTTCAAGCACATCCGAGATGTATGAGAAACGCATCCTTTCGTCCTGGTAGATATAGGAACCCGGCATTCCTCCCTCGCGGACATAGCGAGCAAGGGCCTCGGCTGGAGAAGTGATCTCGTGATACGCCGAGAACTCCGCAAGTGAAAACGGAAAGACCTCGATCTCCACCGTTCTTCCCGTGAACAACGTCGAGAGGTCGCTTGAGAGAAGAAAGGCATTCGACCCCGTGATGTAAATGTCATATTTCTCTGACGCATGAAGACTGTTGATAGCCCGCTCGAACCCTTCACACATCTGGACCTCGTCGATCATGACGATATTCCGGCAACCCTCGATATAGTGCTTTTCCACATATGTATGCAGCGCATGGTATTCCGCCAACGGCTCGAACTCAAGTAGATTGAAGTTGACATGTATGACGTTGGCCGAGGGGTCGTTTGAATGAAGTTGGCTGGCAAACGCCTCAAGCAATTTCGATTTTCCGCATCGCCTGATTCCGGTGATCACCTTGATATCAGACGTACCTGCCACCTTGGAAAGCTTGCTCATGTAGAACGGGCGATCTATAAGTTTCATGGCAACCTACTTCGCAAAATTCAAAACCATTAGTAAACGCGAAGTAAAATATATCATATACTTCGCGTCTTTGAAACATCTTAGATTTTGCGTAATAATTCCTGTCAATCTATCGCAAGCGCGACGCGGGCGAGGTTGTCCCTCCCCCTAATCGACTCTGTGCGGAAGCCCGGGGTGACAGGTTTCCGCCTTGCTCGGCATCCTTGAGACCCTCGATCGCAAGCTTGAGCTGGCCATAGGCCGCCTGCACCTGCGCATCGGAGGAGTTCTCGTCCGCCAACACGTCCGCGGCATCGCATCGGGACTCAAAGTGCCCGAAGGAACGCCCATGTGGGAAATCCGTCGCCTCCGCCTTGCCGACGACAAGCCCATGGAGCTCAACTATGTCTACATCCCCGTGAAGCTCTGCCCCGAGCTCGCGCGCAGGGATGTGGAGAGCTCGCTCTATGCCTGCATCGCCGGGAAGACCGGCATCCTCCCGGCGAGCGTCGACGCCGTCTACGAGGCGGTCAACCTCGACAAGCACGAGGCCAGCCTGTTGGGCCAAACCACCGGCAAGGCGGCCATGCGCATCGTGCGCTCCACCTACGACAAAACGGGAGCCCCGTTCGAAGTCGGCGTCCTCATCAGCTGCGACAGTCGAACCCAACTCCACGTGCACATCGCCGCCGGCAAGACGACCTTCACCACGAAGGTGCAATAGCCGGGGCGCACGGTCCGTGGGCAACCGAGCGAGGAAAATGTCCCATCAACAAAACGAGCGAGGATTCCGTCCCACGCAGAGCCCAAATCCAAGCTTCCCAAGGAACAAAATCCTCACTCGACATCCGCATCCTCTTTAGCCTAAGTCATCGCGCAAAGCCCCTTCCGCAGCACACGGTGCAGCCAAGTCACCGCAGGCCGGGGCGGGAGGGGCCGAGTTTCCTCCTGAGCGACTCTGCTTGCAGCCGGAGCGAAAGGGGGAAATCTCGGCCCCTCCCACCCCGGCCGACCAGGTCAACTACACCGTGTACTGCGGCAGGTCCTGCAGGGCGATGACGTCCATGCCCATGTCGTTGGCGCTGCCGTGACCCTGCTCGTCCTCGCGCACGGCCTCGATGGCACTCACGTACGTGTTGGCCGCAGACATCGCCGTCACGCAGGTCACGCCACGACGGACGGCCTCGGTGCGTAGCAGGTAGCCATCGCCACGCGAGCCCGGGCCGTACGGCGTATTGATGATTACCGCAATCTTGCCATCGGCGATGAGGTCACCAATGTTGGGACGCTCGCCGTCGTGCGGGCCGCCAATCTTTTCCACGACCTCGCACGTCACGTTGCCTCCACGCAGCACGCGCGCCGTGCCCTCGGTGGAGCAGATATCAAAGCCCAGGTAGCGCAGGATACGGGCGACCGAAAGGATATGACGCTTGTCACGGTCGCACACGCTGATGAACACCTTGCCGGCGCTCGGGTCGGGCAGCTTGTAGTCAATCGCCAGCTGCGTCTTGGCATATGCCTCGGGATAGCTCTTGGCGATACCCATGACCTCGCCCGTCGACTTCATCTCGGGCCCCAGGATAACGTCGGCGCCCGGGAAACGGCCCCAGGGCATAACGGCTTCCTTCATGCAGAACCAGTCCAGCTGACGCTCGTCGCTCGGCAGGCCCAGGCTTGCGATGGAATCGCCCGCCATGATACGCGCCGCGCACTTGGCCAGCGGCACGCCGGTGGCCTTGGAGATAAACGGCACGGTGCGGCTGGCACGCGGGTTGGCCTCGATCACGTAAACGGTCTCGCCCTTGATGGCGTACTGCACGTTGACCAGGCCGCGTACGCCCAGCGCCATCGCGATGCGGCGCGTGGTCTCGCGAAGCTTTGCCTGCAGGCTCTCGCTAAAGCTGAACGGCGGGATGCAGGTCGCAGAGTCGCCGGAGTGAATACCGGCCTCCTCGATATGCTCCAGAATGCCGCCGATGTAGACCTCTTCGCCATCGCACAGGGCGTCGACATCGGACTCGATCGCGCCCTCCAAGAAGCGGTCCAGATACACCGGGTAGTCGGGGCTAATGCGCGCAGCCTCGGCCATGTAATCGCGCAGATGCTCGGCATCGTAGGCGATCATCATGCCGCGGCCGCCCAGCACGTAGCTCGGACGCACCAGCAGCGGGTAGCCGATGTGCGCGGCAACGGCCTCGGCCTCCTCAAACGAGGTGGCCTGGCCCGCCGGCGGGTACATGATGCCCAGCTTGTCGAGCAGAGCGGCGAAGCGCTCGCGGTCCTCGGCAAAGTCGATGGCATCGGGCTTGGTGCCCATGATGTTCACGCCGCTCTCCTCGAGCATGCGCGCCAGCTTAAGCGGGGTCTGGCCGCCAAGCGTCACCACGACGCCATCGGGGCGCTCAACGTCGATAACGTCCATGACGTCCTCGTAGGTGAGCGGCTCAAAGTACAGGCGGTCGGACGTGTCGTAGTCGGTCGAAACGGTCTCGGGGTTGCAGTTGACCATGATGGTCTCGAAGCCGCGGGCCGCCAGCGCATAGCTCGCGTGCACGCAGCAGTAATCGAACTCGATACCCTGGCCAATGCGGTTGGGGCCGGCGCCCAGGATCATCGCCTTGGGCTTGTCCGCCGGCGTGGTCTCGTCGGGAGCCACGCACTTCTTGGCATCCGGGCTCGTGCGGTAGATGTTCTCGTACGTCTTGTAGTGGTACTCCGTGGCGCTCGAGAACTCCGCAGCGCAGGTATCGACCGTCTTCATGCTGGGAACCACGCCCAGACCCTTGCGATAGGCGCGCACAAAGCGCTCGTCCGAGCCGGTCAGCGCGGCAATCTCGGCATCGCTCGTGCCGTACTGCTTGAGCAGGCGCATCGCGTCGGCGTCGATATCCTCCACACGCAGGTCGCGGATGCTCTCCTGGACCTGCACCATATCGTTGATACGGTTGAGGTACCACGGATCGATACCGCAGATGGCATGGATGCGAGCGATGTCCCAGCCACGGCGTAGGGCCTCGACCACAAAGAAGATGCGATGCTCGGTCGGGGTTGCCACGGCCTGAGCAAGCTCGTCGTCGCTCAGCTTATCGGCACCCTCTTTGCCACCGGCGCAAATGCCCTGGTGGCCATCCTCCAGCGAGCGCATAGCCTTGCCAAAGGCCTCCTCAAAGGTGCGGCCGATCGCCATAATCTCGCCCACGGCCTTCATGCGCGTGGTGAGCGTGGGGTCGGTACCCTTGAACTTCTCGAAGGCAAAGCGCGGCACCTTGACCACACAGTAGTCGATCGTGGGCTCAAAGCAGGCGGGCGTAGCCTTGGTGATGTCGTTGACGATCTCGTCGAGCGTGTAGCCCACAGCCAGGCGCGCGGCGGCCTTGGCAATGGGGAAACCCGTGGCCTTGGAAGCGAGGGCGGACGAACGGCTCACGCGCGGGTTCATCTCGATGACGATCAGGCGGCCGGTGTTGGGATTCACGGCAAACTGTACGTTGGAGCCACCGGTCTCGACACCGATCTTCTCCAAGATGGCGAGCGAGGCCACGCGCATGCGCTGATACTCAAGGTCGGAGAGCGTCTGCGCCGGCGCCACGGTGATGGAGTCGCCGGTATGCACACCCATGGGGTCGAGGTTCTCGATGGAGCACACGATGATGCCGTTGCCGGCGTGATCACGCATGACCTCCATCTCATACTCTTTCCAACCCTCGATAGACTCCTCGACCAGTACCTCGTGGGCGGGCGAAAGCTCAAGACCCTGGCTCACAATGGAGACGAGCTCCTCGTGGGTATGCGCGATGCCGCCGCCGGCACCGCCGAGGGTAAAGCTCGGACGCAGCACGCAGGGATAGCCCACGCGCTCGGCGATGGCCTCGGCGTCGGTCACGCTGTAGGCGTAGCCCGAGCGCGCGACCTCCAGGCCGATCTCGGCCATGGCCTCGTTAAAGAGTTTGCGGTCCTCGCCGCGCTCGATGGCGGCCAGGTCGCAGCCGATCATCTCGACGCCGTACTTGTCCAGCGTGCCGTCTTTCGCCAGCTCGACGGCGGCGTTCAGACCGGTCTGGCCGCCCAGCGTGGGCAGCAGCGCGTTCGGGCGCTCTTTCTTGATTACGCGCTCGATAAACTCGGCGGTGATGGGCTCGACATAGGTGCGGTCGGCAAGACCCGGGTCGGTCATGATGGTCGCCGGGTTGGAGTTGACCAGGATGACCTCAAAGCCATCCTCCTTGAGCACCTTGCAGGCCTGGGCGCCGGAGTAGTCGAACTCGCAGGCCTGGCCGATAACGATGGGGCCCGAACCAATAACGAGGATGCGCTTGATGTCAGTACGTTTCGGCATGTTAGTTCTCCTCGGTCTCGGTCGCAGCGGAACCATTGTCGGCAAAGTTCCAGCCCTGCAGGCGGTCCTTCGCGGTGTCGATGTCCAGGTAGTTCTCCTCGCCGTCCATGAGTCGCGTAAAGGCGGTAAAGAGATAGTGGGCATCGGTGGGTCCGGGCGAGGCCTCGGGGTGGTACTGCACCGAGAAGCACGGCGCGTCGAGCAGCTGGATGCCCTCGGCGGTGCCGTCGTTGAGGTTCACATGCGTCAGACGAATGCGGCCGAAGCGCTCGTTCATCACGACTGGCGCGATGCCGCGGCGCACCCAGACGCGCAGATCCCCATCGGCCGCATGCTCGGTCTCGCCGCCGGAAAACTCGGGGACAAGCTTGCCCAAGCTGGGGAACAGCAGACCAAAGCCATGGTTTTGCGCGGTAATCTCCACGCGACGGCTTACCAGGTTCATGACCGGCTGGTTGCCACCGCGGTGACCGAACTTAAGCTTTTCCATCTGAGCGCCGCAGGCCAGGCTGATCATCTGGTGACCAAGACAAATACCAAAGACCGGCACCTTGCCGATCAGCTGCTGCACCTGCTCGTAGGTCTCCACCACGGCGTCGGGGTCGCCGGGACCATTGGACAAAAAGACGCCATCGGGATTCATGTCGAGCACCTCACTCGCGGGCGTATCCCACGGCACGACGGTAAGGTCGCAGCCGGCGCGGACCAGACCCTCCAGAATGCCGCGCTTCACACCGCAGTCGTAGGCGACCACTTTGTGACGGGCAGGAGCGGCAGCCGTAAGCGCAAAGTCATGCGTGGCAGGCAGGTCGGCGGCCACAAACTCGTGAGGTACGGGGCAACTTACGGTCTTGACCAGGTTCTCGCCTACCAGCGTGGGCGCTGCGGCCAGACGCTCGGCAAGCTCGTCGACGTCGAAGATCTCGGTCGAAATAATGCCCATCTTGGAACCATTGTCGCGCAGGTGGCGCACCAGGGCGCGAGTGTCGACACCCTCGATAGCGACGATGCCGTGAGCGCGCAGGTACTCCGGCACGCTGACGGCCGAGCGCCAGTTAGAAGGCGTGGCGCACATGTCGCGAACGATCATGCCGCGCATGGCCGGAGCGCTCGCAGGGCGCACGGCGTCGCCGGGGAAGGCCGACTGGACGTCGGTCTCGTCGATACCGTAGTTGCCGATCTGCGGATAGGTCATGGTTACGATTTGGCCGGCATAACTCGGGTCGGTCATGACCTCAAAGTAGCCCTCGAGCGAGGTGTTGAAGCAAACTTCGCCGGTCGCGGTGCCCTCGGCGCCACATGCACGTCCATAAAAAATGGTCCCATCCTCAAGATACAGGATGCAGGGACCGCAGGTGCCCTTGCTGGTTTTGGCCAGCATACGCTGGCAAAGCTCGCTGGGCGCGAAGGTGCGGGCGGCAGCGCCCGCGGTATGGTTGTTCGCCATAATTCTCCTTCCCGGTCTCACAGGACCGGCTTAAAGGTGTGTAGTTAGGCCTCGCGGTATTGTAACCGCAAGCATGCCTCATGGCGTTAATTTCATCGAAATGTTTACAAAATGATAATTATGACTTTCTATGCATAATGATTTCTCTGGGACGGGGATTAAAAAATCATCCCGCGGGGCTTGTGGCTCACGCGGGATGATGGCGTCTTATTTTTTCTTGTCCTGCTCCAGCAGTTCGGACGGTGTGCGATCGGGCTTGCCGCCACGGAAAATCTCGCGGCCATGCAGACGATGCTCCAGATCGCGCTCGGCTTTTTCCTCGTCAATCTTGGTCTGGCTCACCACCGGGTCCTCAATCAACGACGACACCGAGTTCACCTGCTTCTGAATGCGCTCGGCGATGGTGTCATCCATACTCACGATGCGCATCTTCCAGTCGATACTCGTGGCGTTGGATGAGCTCTTGGTCCACACGAACGTCAAAATGGCGCTCTGGTGGCCGCGCGCGGGGAACATGCCAAAGAAGGAATCGTGCTGAATGTTGCTATCCTCGTCGATATAGGCGTGAACGTTATACACCACGCGGTCGATCTTATCGTTGAGCAACGCGTTGGTCGCAAGCGCCGCGGCCTGAATCTGCCCGTTGGACAGCAGCTCGAGCTCGTTGGCAGACGATGTGTCCAACACCGTCACCTCGACCGTGCCCGTGCGTTCATCGGCTTCATCGACGGTAAAGTCGAGCGGGAACTGCGTAAAGCCGTTGCCCCATTCAAGTCCACCCTTGAGCGCGGTCGAAACGGTATCGACCGAAACGCTCTCGGACAGGTTGGCGGTGTTCAGACGACGCATCACGCCGTAGCCAATCTGCATGCCCACGATCAGCACCAAAATACCGATGACCACGGCCATCGCGGTCTTCGTAATGGTATGGCTCACCTGCGAGCCCGAAGGATCGTCCTCGGACAGCGGGTCGATATGTTTTGCCTGGCTCGCGCGGTCCTCGCTGCGCAGCTGCGCTAGCGCCGCTTTGTCACCGCGCTTGGCCGCAGCCTCCTTCTCACGCATGCGCTCGGTACGCTTTTTGGCGAGCGTGGGATCCAAGACGCCGGATGCATCGATTTCGGAGAATAACTCCGTCACTTCTTCCGGAGTCAAAGGGTTCTTGTCAGCCATAAACTTCCTGTCATATCAATCAGTCGAGCTCGTGCGCACGCGCACCTTCGAACTGCATTCGATAGTAACGGGCATAGGTGCCGCCACGGGCGAGAAGCTCCTCGTGCGTGCCACGCTCCACAACGCGACCATGCTCAACGGTCGCAATCTCATCGGCATGCTTAATGGTCGAAAGACGGTGGGCGATAATAATCGTGGTGCGGCCGCGTGCCAGCTCTTCGAGTGACTCCTGCACCGCCTCCTCGCTCTCGTTATCCAAAGCACTCGTCGCCTCGTCCAAAATCAGGATCTTGGGGTTCTTGAGAAACACGCGCGCGATGGCAACGCGCTGCTTCTGTCCGCCCGAAAGACGGCTGCCGCGCTCGCCCACCACGGTGTCGTAGCCCTGCGGAAGCGACTCGATAAAGGCATCGATGTTGGCGCGACGGGCGGCCTCGGCGATCTCTTCTGCCGTGGCGCCCGGCTTGCCGTAGGCGATGTTCTCGCCAATCGTACCGTCAAACAGGTAGACATCCTGCTGCACCAGGCCGATGGCGCGGCGCAGGCTCTGCTGCGTCACATCGCGTACGTCCTGACCGTCGATGCTAATGGATCCGGTAGCCACGTCATAAAAGCGCGGCAGCAGCGAACAGGTCGTGGACTTGCCGCCGCCCGAAGGGCCAACCAAAGCGATGGTCTGCCCGGGCTTGATTGACAGGTCCATATGGTCGATAACGGGACGCTCGTCGGCATAGCCCTCGCCCAGCTCGACATCCTCGTAGTTAAAGCACACGTCGTGATACTCCACGGCGCCGGCAGTCACCTGCAGATCCGTAGCGCCCGACTTGTCCTGGATATCCGGCGCGGTCGAGAGCACCTCGTCCATACGTTTAAAGCCGGCGATAGCCTTCTGATACGTTTCGGCCGAATTGACGAGTGTCTCGAGCGGCGTGCAGAACAGCGAAATATAGAGTGCAAAGGTCGCCATATCGACCGCCTGTAGCTGTCCCTGGGCGACCAGCCAGCCGCCCAACAGCACCACGATCACATAGAGTACACCCGAGAGCAGGCCATACGTCGCGGTATAGACGCCCATGGCGTGATACATGTTCTCCTTGGAAGAAAGGTAGCGATCGTTAGAGGCACGGAACTTGGCGCGCTCGGTCTCCTCGTTGGCAAAGCTCTTGACTACGCGCATGCCCGCCAGCGAATCCTGCAGCTGCGCATTGATGCCGCTGATTTTTTTGCGGTTGTCGCTAAAGACCTCGCGCATGCGCATGTTCTGCCAAAACATGATGACCGCAAACGCCGCCGTCACCACGGCCATGGCGAGCGCCAGGACCGGGGCGATGGTAAAGAGGATCACAAACGAGCCGATGATCTCGATGCCGCAGATGATGATCCACTCGGGCACGTGATGCGCCGCCTCGCAGATATCGAACAGGTCGTTGACCACGCGGCTCATCATGTCGCCCGAGCTGTTGCGGTCGAAGTACGCAAAGCTAAAGCGCTCATACTGGTCGAACAGGTCCTCGCGCATCTTGGACTCCATGCGCGCGCCCATCACGTGACCCCAATAGCTCACAAAGTAGCGGCAGGCGCAGCGGACGGCATACATCAGCACCAAGCCCACCGCGATCATGCCGAGCGCCTGCATAATGGCAGCCTGACCCTGAGTAAATAGCCCACCGGTCAAATTACGCAGAATAATGGGGAACGCCAGGTCAATGGCGGCAAGCACCAGAGCACAAACAGTATCAGCAACAAAAAGCCCCATCTGGGGCTTGTAATACGAAAGAAACCTCTTCAGCATGTGATCCTCAAAGAAATATCAGCAACGTAAGGCCCTGGGACAAAGCAATCAGTAGTACTTGTCCCAGGGCTATCCCCACTCGTTAAAGCTCCGCGCCCCCAAGGCGGTGCGCGATGCTGTCGCAGGCCAAGGCGCCCACGACGGTCTTGGCGTCTTCGATCTTGCCGTCGAGCACGGCGTCGATCAGCTCGTGCAGCGGCACCAGGTCCACGTTGACAAACTCGTCATCATCGGGGTTGGGCGCATCAAACTCGAGCTTGGTAGCCAAGTATATGTGGATGATCTCATCGCAAAAACCGCAAGACGTGACAATCGACGTCAAAAAGCGAATGCGACCGGCCCTAAAGCCCGTCTCCTCGTGCAGCTCGCGCTTAGCGCAATCGAGCGGATCCTCGCCCGGGTCGAGCTTGCCGGCGGGAATCTCGACCGTCACGCGGTCGATGGCGGTGCGGTACTGACGCACCAGTACGATCTTGCTGCTCTCGGTCAGTGCCACAACGGCCGCCGCACCCGGATGGCGAACGATATCGCGGGCGCTGCGATGACCGTTGGGCAGCTCAACCTCAAGACGGTGGACGTCGAGGATCTTGCCCTTCCAGGCGCACTCCTCCGAAAGAATCTTCTCGTGCAGCTCGGCAT
>CABSNS010000005.1:0-17988 GCA_902479105.1 uncultured Collinsella sp.
AAGAGACAGATATGAGACGAAGGGCACGTCTTCGCGTGGCCTTGCTGACGCTCGCATCCGCGTGACGAAGATTGCCGCCATTGGGATGCTGACGTTGGCGGTTATTATCCTCGGAATTACCGCCAAAACCTACGCGTCGGAGCGAATGGCACACTCAGATGCGTCAACGGTACAGACGCAAAACAAAAAGGTCTCTGAATCTAAAGCCACCGCAAGTCAAACCCTGTCGACAGCGAGTCTCAAGACGAGGCTTTCGAAGGCGGACTTTAACGATATTCCCTCAGGCGATACCGTGCAGACCTTCTCACTGGTTGATAACCAGATCCCCGTCCTGGAGGATGAGAGCCTCGCCGCGCTCCAAGATGCCCTGAGTCAGGCGCAGGAGCTGGGCGATGTGGGCGTAGTGTTCTACGACCTATCGAGCGGCAAGGGCGTGACGTATAACGCGGACGCCGAGGTGTACGGTGCGAGTAGCTACAAGGCACTTTATGCGTTGTACATCTGCGAATCTCTGGTCGAGACGGGCCAGGTCTCACTCGATGATTCCCTTGGCACCTATGGCGGCTACAACATGGGCTGGCAGACGGTGCGCGACCTGATCGAGGCCGCGGTCGTTAATTCGGACAACGATTCGTTTATCGCGTTGCGTGCGGCGTTTGACCGTGTCGGTTACGAGGATTGGATTGTCGGTCTTGGCGTCGATTACGATACCGCACTCGATCCGATGAGTGATTTTCCCACTTATTGCCCGCGCACCTCGGCCAAGTTGTGGTGCGAGATGAGCGAGTATCTGAGCCATGATACCGAGACGTCACAATGGCTGTCGGGCCTTCTGGCCTCTACGGCCCGATCGTTTATTCGTGACGGCATTGCGGACGACCAAGCCTTGGTGCGCAACAAGGCAGGCTGGATTAGCGAGGATGGTTGCTATTCGACATGCGATGCGGGCCTTATCGACATCGATGGCCGTACCTATGTCATGAGCATCATGACATCGATGCCGTGGAGCGACCGCTCGAGCGAGGTTACGGCTGCGATTGCAAAGGCTCTGTTTGATACGCGAGCTGCGCTGGCCTAGCGTGTTCGTTTGACGAGGTCAAACAAAATGCTGGTACCATACCGTGGTTGAGAATTTCGTATAGGTTTGGGGAATGGCATGGCTACCATCGCGATTATCGGTGCACTCGAAAAAGAGATCATGCAGATTAAGGAAGAGCTGAGCGACGTTTGCGAGGCACAGGAGGCAGGCTTGAACGTTGTGAGCGGTGAGTTCGACGGCCTGACGCTTGTCGCCACGACCGCGGGCATGGGCACGGTGAACGCCGCTGCTGCGACGCAGCACCTCATTAGCAAGTATGCTCCACAGGCAGTTGTGCTTTCGGGTATCGCGGGCGGTTTGAACCCCAAGCTTCATATCGACGACGTGGTCATCGGCAAACGCCTGCGCTATCTGGATACCGATACCGCGCTTATTGCCGAGTCTGCACCGGGGCTCGAGGAGTTTGGCTCGACGCCTGCGCTGGTCGATATTGCTGCCGATGTGCTTGCTGAGCGTGGCTTTGTCAACGCTTCCACAGATGCAGCCGCCTCGAACGAGGGTGCAAAGCAGTTCCTCGTCGGCACGATTGCCACGGGCAACCGCTTTGTAACGGGCGCCGCCATGCGCAACGACGCTATCGAGGCGACGCATGCCGATTGTGTCGGCATGGAGGGCGCGGCGATTGCCCATGTCGCAACTAAAAATGGTGTCGATTGCCTGGTGCTGCGCGCTATCAGCGATAATTGTGATGAGGCGTACGATGCGATTTGCGACCGCGAGTTCGACCTGTTCGAGTATGCCCGTACCGCGAGTGGCATTACACTCGATATCGTTCGCCGTATCGCTGCTATCTATTAGCGCGCTCTTTTGTAAGAACCTACGACCAAGGAGTGTCCATGGCCGATTCCATTAACTACCAGCTTGCCAAGTTCGTTGCCAGCTATGGCAAGGTTTCGCAGATTCCCGAGTCCACCTGCCCCGAGGTGAGCTTCGTCGGCCGCTCCAACGTGGGCAAGTCGTCGATCATGAACAAGCTTTTTGGCCGCAAAAACCTGGTCAAGGTTTCGAGCACGCCGGGCAAGACGAGCAACATCAACTTCTTTGAGGCTGACGACGTGCACTTCGTCGACCTGCCGGGCTATGGTTTCGCCCGTCGTTCCAAGGCCGAGCGCGACCGTTGGGCCGAGCTCATCGGCGACTTCTTCGACTCCGAGCGCAGCTTTAACCTGGTCGTGTCGCTGGTGGATATTCGTCACGACCCGAGCAAGCTCGACCATGACATGATCGACTACCTGCAGGGCAACGAGTTCAACTTTATCGTCTGCCTCACCAAGGCCGACAAGCTCAGCCGCACCCAGCAGGCCCGCCAGGCAGCAGCCATCAAAAAGCAGCTCAACGTCCCGGCCGAAAACGTGATCATCACAAGCTCCCAGACCGGTACCGGCATCGACGAACTCAAAAAGCGCATCGCCGAGGCCTGCCTCTAGTAAGGGCTCTTGGCAGGCAATAGTTTGCATCTATCTATATCACCCCAGTGATAGTTGTTGGTACACTATCACTGGGGTGATATTTGTATTTGGAGGTCACAATGGAGCTTTGGCACGGGTCGGAGGTTGTTGTCGAGCATCCGTCGTTGGATAAATGCAGACAATTCAATGACTATGGTCGTGGGTTTTATTGCACGCCACATGAGGAAATGGCGATGGAATGGGCATGCCGGACCGAGGCCGATGGCATTGCGAATCGATACGAACTCAATGCGGATGGCCTTTCAGTTTTGGATTTGGAGTCCGGCGATTATTCAATTCTCAACTGGCTTGCGATTTTGGCCGACAACAGGGAATTCAATGTCTCGACGCCGTTGGCGCGCGAAGGGCTTCGTTATTTACTCGATAACTATCTGATTGACATTTCTTCATATGACATCATCCGGGGCTATCGTGCTGACGACTCATATTTTTCGTTCGCAAGACAGTTTGTCAGCGGCATGATTTCGCTCAGGCAGCTGCAGCGCATTATGCGTTTAGGAGATTTGGGTATCCAATATGCGCTCATGAGCGAGAGTGCGTTTTCGGCAATTACATTTTGCGATTGGAAGCAGGCAACCGGCTCCGAATACTATCCCAAGCGTTTTAAGCGAGAGCAGAACGCGCGATGCAAGTACTTGGACACAGTAAATGGATTCGACGCTGAGGGCGTCTACATTAGGGATTTAATGGCAGGGAGGGTTGATTTAGATGATCCAAGTGCTAACGGATTGTGGGCCGAGTAGAACATATCCCGTCTATTATCTTGAGGACGCAATGAACAACCTCGGCGACTGCTTCGACTATGCCGTGAACGATTATGGAGCAGAAGGATCAGAAGTCGCTGAACTCTTTTGCCTGAGCGGCGTAGCCCGCGAGTTTGAGCGTGGCAACGCATGGGTAGTATCGGGAAAATCGGGCGTGGAGTTGTTTGCGCTCATTGCTGAAAGGTCTGGCTATCAATCGGGGTCGATGCCTGATCGTGCCTATCGATTTGAGAAGACGCCGGAATACTGGGCAGGCTGGATATTGGCATACCTGCAGTGGCATCTAGGAGAGTCGTTCGAAGACCTGTTGCATGTTGTTCCCTTTGATGAGCTCTGCGGCATGTATTACCCCTGGCATGAAGCCTCGGAAGAGCGCGTGGCGCGTCTTGTTTGCGACATGGCGAAGAAAACGTCTCGCCAAACCAAACTGGCGCTAGCAAGAAAGAGGCTCAAGAAAACCCAACAAGACCTGGCATACGAATCGGGTGTGTCACTCCGCTCAATCCAAATGTACGAGCAGCGCCAGAGAAACATCAATGAAGCTTCGGTAACAAGCGTAAGAGCCATAGCAAAAGCCCTCCACTGCAACATCGAAGATCTCCTAGAGCCAGTCTTCGAATACAAAGAAACCAGCGCCGCCTAAACCAATATATTGCCAAGGTTTGTATCTAGTAAGCGCTCCTTACCAGCAAGAGTCCCTACCAATAGATAGCGGCTTAAAGGGCCGAAATCGTATGAATGGCATTGCGACTTCCAAATGGGTGACTGCTGCTTGAAAAGCTATAGAAATAGGGGCCGATTTAACGGCCCCAAGCATCGCATAAATGGCATATACGTTTTATCAACTATTTCTTGTTTTTAACCCATTTGCAGATACGCCAAATAAGCACTCCGACGAGAATCCAAACGAGAGCGATCATAATGTCTGAGCGTGCAGGAATTGGGATCATTGAACTTCCTCAATTGATGTGAGTCTAGTTTGCATAGGTGTGGAGCGTGCTGCCTTCCATGGTCGCTTGCAACACGGCGATACCGGACGTCATCCCCATCGATTCATAGTTGAGTCGATATGTCGCCTGTTTCGAGTTCCATATAAAGGACTCGTTAGTTACTGTACAGCCGATAGTCGTATAGTTTTGTCCCCAAGCGCTGGTAATGAGCGAGTTCGCTATCTTGATCTTGAATTCGCGATAAATAAAAGGACTGTTGTAATAGATAGTCCAAGTTCCAGATGCGTTGTTGTAGTAACTGTCCCATATCAGGCTGGGTTCATTGGTTTTTTTAATTCCTATTACTGCAACGGTCCCATCCTTAAGCTTGATTTGATGAGACTGCTCGGGACCTTTCGTTAAATCAAAATCTTGGGTTGCGCCAGAAATTGCGACAGCATCGCTTTCTGCAGCATAAGCAGTCGAAGGGCTAAACGAGAAACATATCGGTAATATCAAAAGTATCGAGAGGAAAAACGAAGCTTTGAGTGTGCGTAACACTTTGACCACCTCCATACTGCGATGCCTAGTTAAATAGTAGCATAGATAAACAGTTTATTATGTAACCTAAAAAGCCCCTATCTGCCCGGCGCCCCTTCAAAGCGTGGGTCCCTGTAGACATCCTCAGCAAGGTAAACGCAGGGATGGTCGGGGTGTTCCCCTCAAAATTATTCCGCAGCGCGAAGGCCTCTCGTCTGTGGCTCCGTTGGAGCACAAGATTAAATCAGCGAATGCGATTATCCTGTCGAGGCTGCGCAGGTCCCCTTGGGGCTTCCCCTGAAAACAATCCGCAGATCGAATTGCCCCGTCGCGCGAAGCGCACGACGGGGCAATTCATGATCGAGGACGTTTTCAGGGGAAGCCCCAAGGGGACCGGTGAGAGCAATGAGGCAGGGCGCTACAGGTACTCGATTTGAGCGCCCTCGGTGTCGCACGTCAGAATGTGCGTGTCACACTTGGGGAACTGTTCACGCAGTTTGACCTGCAGGAACTTTGCCACGATGGTGTCGTCGGTCACAGCCATGAGGGTCGAGCCGGAGCCACTGATCCAGATGGTCTTGGCGCCTCCGTTAAGGCAGGTGTCGCGCACAGCGTTGTAGTCGGGGATGAGGCGGCGACGATAGGGCTCCTGAATGCGGTCGTCATTAGCGGCGGCAATCAGGTCCAGATCGCCGGTCTCCAGGCCGCGCGTCATGCCGGCGATGCGGCCCATTTGCCATACGGCGGTGGAGAGTGGAATCTCCTGCGGCACAACCTTGCGCGCCTCGCTCGTATGCACCTCGTAGGGCGGAATCACGGTAATAAAACGCAAGCGATCGCTCACCTCGTAGCGCAGGCACTGGGGCAGCGAGTCGGTCGGCGTAAAGGAGCAGACGGCACCTCCCAGGATAGCGGGGGCGACGTTATCGGGATGGCCCTCGACCTCGGTGGCGATGCGGACGAGCTCGGCGCGGTCGACGGTGTGGCCTGTCAGCGCCGCAGCAGCCATGATGCCGGCGACGACGCAGGTGGAGCTGGAACCCAGGCCGCGGGCGACGGGCACGTCGGTCTGAATGTCGATAGCAACGGGAAAAGCCGGCTCGCCCCAGGCTGCCAGAGCGTCGACAAAGCTCACATAGACCAGGTTATTCTCGTTTTGGAACTCTTCGGGGCAGCCCGTGATGGTGAGCTTGTCGGCGCGCTCGAAGGTGAAGTGCGAGTAGAGGCTGACGGCCATGCCGAGGGTATCGTAGCCGATGCCTAGGTTGGCGCTCGTTGCTGGGACGGTGATTTTGATCATGTGAGTCCTCCTGGCGTGCCTGGCTGTTTAGTTCGCTGCTCGGACAGTCCTGCGCAAGACGGAAAGCACATTAAGTGCTTTCCTTTGCGTGCGGAACTCGCGACGAACTAAACAGCCAGGCACGCTGTGCACGTTCGTCACCATCCCGGTGGGTATCTGATAAAAGAAGGTGCGCCGGCTTTCGCCGGCGCCTAGTAAGGGTTTAGTTGGTAGCCATCTTTTTTGCAGCCCGCTCTACGTAGTTGGCCATGTCGGCTACGTCGCAGACGTCTTCGAAGCGGACGGGTTTGGACTCGAGTTCGGCGAGCTGTGCCGGGGCGACCGTGTTGGTTGCCTGCTCGAGCACGCGCATGGCCTCAAAGTCGTCTTCGGGAACGTTAAGCCCCAGGGCGTCGCAGCAGGCGCGCGGGAACTTGTAGGGGCTGGCGGTCGAAAGCAGCACGCGAGCCTTGGCGCCCTCGGCGGGAGCGACCTTTTCAAAGACGTGATAGCCGCAAGCGGTGTGCGGGTCGATCACGTAGCCGTTGGCGTCCCAGCAACTCTTGATGGCAGCGCGGACCTCGTCCTCGCTGGCCCAGCCGCAGCCAAAGACGCTCTGAATCTTGGCCAGCAGCTCGGCGGGTACCTCGTAGCGACCGGTCTGTGCCAACTGCTCCATAAGGCCGGCAACGAGTTCGCAGTCGCCATCGGACAGGAAGTACAGCATGCGCTCCAGGTTAGAGCTGATGAGGATGTCCATCGACGGCGAGATGGTCGTGAAGAACGGGCGGTTACGGTCGTAGACGCCGGTGGTCAGGAAGTCGGCAAGCACGTTGTTCTTGTCGCTCGCGACGATGAGCTTGGCGACGGGCAGGCCCATGCGCTTGGCGTAGTAGCCGGCCAAGATATCGCCAAAGTTGCCGGTGGGCACACAGAACTCTACGGCGTCGCCAGCCTCGATAGCGCCGGCGCGCAGCAGCTGCGCATAGGCGGCAAAGTAGTAGACGACCTGCGGTACCAGACGGCCGACATTGATAGAGTTGGCGCTCGAAAGCACCGTGCCGGCGGCTTCCAGGCGCTCGGCAAGCTCCTTATCGGCAAAGATGCGCTTGACGGCGCTCTGGGCGTCGTCAAAGTTGCCGCGGATGCCGCAGACGGCGACGTTGTCGCCCTCCTGCGTGGACATCTGCAGGTTCTGGACGCGGCTAACCTTGCCCTCGGGATAAAAGACGGTGATGCCCGTGCCCGGAGCGTCGGCAAAACCGGCGAGCGCAGCCTTGCCCGTGTCGCCCGACGTGGCGGTGACGATCATGATGCGCTCGGCGCCGCCGTCCTTGGCGGAAGTGCGGGCCATCAGACGGGGGAGCATCTGCAGGGCGACGTCCTTGAAGGCGCTTGTAGGGCCGCCAAAGAGTTCCATCACATAGGTCTGAGGGGCGTCAACACCCGGCGCAGCGTCGAGTTTGACGAGCGGCGTAACCTCTTCACTCGCGAACGTGCCGCGGTATGCCTCGTCGACACACGCCGAAATTTCTTCGGCCGTGTAATCATTCAGTAACATTCCCAACACATCTTGAGCGATTTCAAAGTACGATTTAGCTGCAAGCGAGCTGATATCGACCTGCTGGGCGCCGAGCTCGTCCGAGACAAACAAACCCCCGTCGGGAGCGATGCCGGTACGGATTGCCACCTTACTTGAGCACGATAAAGTGCGTCCTCGTGTACTATGATAAGTTCCCATATAACACTGCTCCTCGGATGCCTTGGTCCCAATCGGTGAAACCATGGTATCAGAGCACGCAAAATAGGTTCGCAGAGGCTTTTAGAAAGGTAACCTCCAGCCCATGATTAAGATTGCCAAGTTTGGCGGCTCGTCGGTCGCCGACGCCGAACACTTCAAGAAGATCAAGGCCATCGTCGATGCCGACCCTGCCCGCCGTTTTGTGGTGGTTTCTGCCTGCGGTCGCCGCTTTAAGGGCGACACCAAGGTGACCGACCTGCTCTACCTGGTTAACGCGCACGTTAAGTATCACGTGTCGTGCGAGGAGTTGCTCGAGGACATTGGCCAGCGCTATTTTGATATTGCTGACGAGCTGGAGCTTACCTATCCCATCCGCGAGGAGTTCGCGGCCTTTGCCGAGCGCGCCCGCTCGGGCGGTTACTCCACCGAGGAGCTCGTGAGCCGCGGTGAGTACTTCACCGCTCGCCTGATGGCCGAGTACCTGGGCCTGCCGTTCCTGGATGCCGCGACGGTCGTTGCGTTCCATCACGACGGTACGCTCAGCATGAACCGCACCTCCGAGCTGGTGCAGGAGTACGGTCAGCAGGGCGGCTTTGTTATGCCCGGTTTCTACGGCGCGACGCGTGAGGGCCAGATCAAGCTGCTCGATCGTGGCGGCGGCGATATCTCGGGTTCGATTTTGGCTAAGTGCCTGGGCGCCGACCTTTACGAGAACTGGACCGACGTCTCGGGTTTCTATTCTGCGGATCCGCGTATTGTTCCGGAGGCTCAGCCCATTGCGCGCGTTACCTACGAGGAGCTGCGCGAGCTTTCGTACATGGGCGCAAGCGTCCTGCACGAGGAAGCCGTGTTCCCCGTGCGCGAGGCAGGCATTCCGCTGGTCATCAAGAACACCAATGCGCCGCAGGACCCCGGCACCATCATTAGCGAGACGGCTGATGAAGGCGAGGCGGAGCCCATCATTACCGGCGTGACCGGCAAGCGCGGTTTTGTCGCCATCAACGTCGCCCGCGACCGCACCAAGCCCCGCGTCGGCTTTATGCGCCGTGCGCTTTCGGTGTTCGAGCGCTATGACGTTTCCGTCGAGCACATGCCCACCGGTGTCGACCGCTTTGGCGCCGTGGTGCAGGAGCGGGACGTTCACGATTCACTGTACTCGCTCGTGGGCGACATTCAGCAGGAGGTCGAGCCGCTCGAGATCGAGGTTGTCGAGGGTCTGGCACTTATCGCGACCGTCGGCCGTAACCTGCGCGGTCGTGCCGGCATCTCGGGCCACCTGTTTGGCATGCTTGGCCAGGCTGGCGTGAGCGTGCGTATGATTTCGCAGAGCTGCGACGAGATCAATATCATCATCGGTGTGGAGGAGAAGGACTTCGACCTGGCGATTCAGACCATTTACCGCGCCTTCTCCGACGAGAACGGCATTGTGAAGGTCTCCGATCTGGAGGCTCCCGCGCCGGTCGATCCCGCTCTGGTCGCGCTCCACAAGTAGCTGCTATCCCAGTAGATTTTTGGACTTGCCTCAAAAATCTACGGCGGGGCGTTTCGTTTCGGTTTCGTTTCGACGGGGCGGGTTTCGTGCCCGCCCCGTTCTTGTATACACTGGCAACAATAATCGGCCTGCTCGGCGTGCGGGCAAAAGCCACAACCTTTAAAGGGGGAAGCATGAAACAGTACACGGTTGCTATTTTGGGCGCGACGGGAGCCGTGGGCACCCAGATGCTCGAGTGCCTCAACGAGCAGGAGTTCCCGGTTGGCAAGCTCAAGCTGCTGGCGAGCGCGCGTTCTGCGGGCAAGACCGTCGAGTTCCGTGGCGAGCAGATCGTGATCGAAGAGGCTTGTCCCGAGGCCTTTGAGGGCTGTGACATTGTGCTTGGAGCTGCCGGCGACGACATCGCGAAGGAGCTACTGCCCGAGGCCGTCAAGCGCGGCGCCGTCGTGGTCGACAACAGCCACGCCTTCCGTCTGGACCCCGAGGTGCCGCTGGTTGTGCCCGAGATCAATGCCGACGACATCAAGTGGCATCACGGCCTTATCGCCAACCCCAACTGCGCGACCATTATCGGCCTGGTTCCTACGTGGCCGCTGCATCAGCTCGCCGGCGTGAAACGCATGATCGTCTCGACGTACCAGGCGGCTTCGGGTGCTGGCGCCCCCGGTATGGCCGAGCTCGAGGCTCAGCTGGCCGCCCTGGGCCGTGGCGAGGAGATTCCCGAGCCGCGCGCGTTTGCCGCCCAGCTGGCGAGTAACCTGATTCCGCAGATTGGCGGCGTCAAGGAGGAGGGCTTTACCTCCGAGGAGATGAAGTTGCAAAACGAGGGCCGCAAGATCATGCATCTGCCCGAGTTGCGCGTGAACTGCACCTGCGTGCGCGTGCCCGTGCTGCGCTCGCACTCCGAGAGCGTTACGCTTGAGTTTGAGCGTGACATTACGGTTGAGGAGGCCCGTGCTGCGCTGGCTTCTGCCCCGGGTGTCAAGCTGGTTGACGACATGAGCGCCGAGGATGCGCACGACCGCTTCCCCATGCCGATGGATACGTCCGACCAGGACCTGATTTGGGTCGGTCGCGTGCGCCGCGACATCTCGAACCCCGAGGCCGCGCGCGGTATCACCTTCTGGTGCTGCGGCGACCAAATCCGTAAGGGCGCGGCAACCAACGCCGTCCAGATCGCTAAGCTGCTCTGCGAGTAGCGGTGGACCTGTCCGACGGGGGCCGGGCTTAGCTTTCAGAACGTCCTCGACCATGTGTGGCGCCTTGTCCTGCTCCTTCGGAGCCGCGGACAAGGCGCCACACTGGTCTGCGGAGTGTTCTGAAAGCTAAGCCCGGCCCCCGCCTTCGGTGACGCTGCTGCAAGCGACCTGCGATGGGGCCGTTGTTGGTTGGGGCCGCTGGGCTGATGGGAGCACGTGGCTGTTGCGGGCCCTGGTCCCGGCGGCGGCCTCGGCGCTTCGCGCCTGCCGCCTTGGGGGACTGCGGGGTGCGGCCGGCAGCTGCGGCGCGTTCGCGCCTGCTGCCTAGGGTGACTTTGGGGTCGATTGGGGTTGTCTGCACAATTCGCGGTATTATGTTGCGGAGTTTTGAAAGGAGCCGCTGGTGGTCACGACGACGTTTGCTTCGCCTTTGGGCGAAATCTTGCTTGCCGCTGATGGCCGCGGTCTGACGGGACTTTGGTTTGAGGGGCAGGAGCATTTTGGCTCCACGCTTCTCCGGGAAGACTCCGAACATGTTGAAGGCGCCGATGCGGTTTCTGGTGCTGGCGGCATGTCTTCGGTGAATCCGACAAACGGTGCTGCCTCGTCGGTACTTGAGCGTTCTTGGGCTTGGCTGAATGCTTATTTTGCGGGGCAGGAGCCTCGGTTTACGCCGCCGTTGCATATGATTGGTACGGCGTTTCAGCGCGAGGTTTGGTTTGAGCTGCTTTCTATCCCGCGTGGCGAGGTCGCTACGTATGGTGAGATCGCCCAGCGTGTTGCGGCTCGACATCGTGTACCGGGAAACGAAGCACCCGTTGCGTCTCCCCGTGCCGTGGGGGCCGCGGTCGCGCGTAATCCCATTTCGATTATTGTGCCGTGCCATCGCGTGGTTGCCGCCGATGGTTCGCTCAACGGATATGCCGGCGGCCTCGACCGCAAGGAGTGGCTGCTGCGGCTTGAGGGCGCGTACGAGGAGTAACGCTCGAGTACTTTGCATAACTAGGACGCCGTGAAAGAACGGGATGCGCTTTCCGAATGGCGTCCCAAACGGAAACCGTGTCCCGGAATACAGCCTTAGAGTGGGATGCCGTTTCCGGTTGAGACCACTTGCTTGGACATCTTTCTACGCCCGCTTCTGCAGGGCATAGATCGACTTATCCATGTTGAACAGGTAAGCCGCGACGCAGACGATGAAGAATGCCGGCAGATTACCGAAACCGAAGACTTCGCAGCCAATCAGGATGGGTGCGAGCAGCGTATTGGTGGCGCTGCCAAAGACGGCTGCGTAGCCCAGCGCGGCGCAAAGCGCGATGGACATGCCGAGTTGAGCCTCGTTATGGCGACATCTGGGTAACAGAAAGGCCCGCGTTCCTCAGAGGCAAGATAGGCAATTCTGCTTCTGAGGTAGATCTCAATTCTGCCGACCGCATCAAACATTAACTGCCGGAGGGCTCGGTCAAATTCATACGTGTAGATGATGGTTGCGAATGTTGTGCCTTCGCGAAAGATGGTAATCCCGGACTTGCATTTGGTTTTGTAGGGAAACCAGTAGGCCGACAGTCTGTAGTGGTTGGCTTCGACCAAAGCTCGCTCGAGTTCGCTTTGATCAGAGCACTTAAGACCCCTGTATTCTGTCAATAGTGCTATTTGTTCGTTGATGGATATCCGCGACTTCTGGTATTTCATTAAGCCTCTTGATAGAAAAAGAGCTGGAGTTGCGCATCGTTGAGAGGCTTTCCAGCTTTAGCAAAACAAACTTATAAGATGCGACGGGCCGCGTCAAGATAATTGCTTGACAGCCTAGGAGGCGGCTGGTTGGCTGGCTTAAAACCTAGCGCGTGAAATGACGCTCCACGCTATTCAGCGCGCTTGATAGGATGACGAACCACGGTCTTAAGTTTCTCCGGCGCACACTTGCGTGGATCGGAAAGATAGATTTCGTGATGTAAACGGGTGTCTGAGAAGTCGGGGACATAGCCCTGCTCGGTCGCATATTCATGCATGGCGTCTACGGTTGCCGGCTCGCTGTCGTAGGGTCCGGTATGCGTGCATTGAACGCAGAGACCCTCGTCAACTTTAAGCAGCTCGACGGCAGAAAAGTCCAGTTTCTTTTTGGCCGTGGCTTCCGCGACCGCCCAGTCAAAGTCATCCTGAGTGACGAAATCGGGCAGGCGGATGCACGAGATAAAGTTGAAATCGTCCTTGCGTACATAATCGATGTCGCCGCTCGGGGAGTCTTGCCACCAGAAGCCCTCGAGCGGCGGTACCACAAAGTCGAAATAGCCCTTGATACTCCTTGAGCCTTTCTTCGACATCTTGACGGTATAGGCGATGCCGTAAAGCAGCGGCAGGGCGTTTTGATACTCGCCACCTTCGGTATTTGGGTCGCCCTTTCCGCGAACGGCAACGTAGCTCATAGGCGGGACAGTTACGATGCTCGGCTTGCTTGCAGGTTTGTAGAGCTCCTTGCATTCCTTCTTAAAGTCGAACGCCATGTTGGCCGCCTTTCTGCGTATTGGCCTGCTTAGATAACGGAATCATATCATAGAAACGAACAGCTGTTCGAATGATTTTGCTGACAGATAGAGATGCGTGCGTTGTGTTTGGCGGTCGGCCTGACCCCGTCGATGATTTCTCTGCCTTCCCGGCGCCTCATCTATAACTGCCGTTTCCCCATATAAAACCTGCCAAAATAAACCTGTCCCTTTTTGGTCGGTGGGAAATGGGTAATACTAAAGAGTTATCCGACCAGATGGGAATTGATCGATGGCCTATATCGAATTCAAAGACGTCATCAAAGCATACGGCGAGGGTGACGCCCGCATTCATGCACTCGACGGCGCAAGCTTTACGGTCGAGCGCGGCGAGCTCGCCATCATTTTGGGTGCTTCGGGTGCCGGCAAGACCACGGCCCTTAACATTCTGGGCGGCATGGATACGGTAACCTCCGGTACCGTGACGGTGGATGGGCGCGACGTGAGCTCCGCCAACGAGGCGCAGCTCGTGGAGTACCGCCGCGCCGACGTCGGCTTTGTCTTCCAGTTCTACAATTTGGTCCCCAACTTGACGGCGCTCGAAAACGTTGAGCTTGCAGCGCAAATCTGCCCCGATTCGCTCGATGCCGAGCAAACGCTTTGCCAGGTTGGCCTGGGTGAGCGCCTCGCCAACTTTCCGGCGCAGCTTTCGGGCGGCGAGCAGCAGCGCGTGTCCATTGCCCGCGCACTGGCCAAGAACCCCAAGCTGCTTTTATGCGACGAACCCACGGGTGCACTCGACTACAAAACCGGCAAGCAGATCTTGCAGCTGCTGCAGGACACCTGCCGCAAGCAGGGCATCACGGTCATTATCATCACGCACAACTCCGCGCTGGCGCCCATGGCCGATCGCCTGATCCGCTTTAAGAGCGGCCGCGTGGAGAGCGAGACGGTCCAGCAAAATCCCGTGCCGATCGAGACGATCGAGTGGTAGCGCCCATGGACCAAGATCGCCAAAACAGCCAAAACCACGATACGGAGCACGCGGGTCGCGACCGGGAGTTCGCGACCTACCGTACCGCTCAAAGCTCAAACGATATGGTGCCGACGGTTTTTCGCCGTGGCATCTACCGCACAATCCGCGGCAGCCTTAAACGCTTCTTGTCCATTGTGGTTATCACCGCGCTCGGCGTGAGCGTGATGTGCGGTCTTAAGGCGGGCTGCGAGGACCTGTGCGATTCGGTCGACGCCTATTTTGACCAGCAGAATGTCTATGACATTAACGTGCAGTCGACCTATGGCCTTACGCGCGACGATCTCGCGGCCATCCAAGAGGTCGACGGCGTCGAGACGGCCGAGGGTATCTACACCGAGACCGCCTACACCGCCGTGGGCACAACGCGCGAGCGCGTGGTCGTGCAGAGTCTCTCCAAGGAGAACATCGATCAGCCGGTGCTGGTGAGCGGCGATTTGCCCGAGAGCGCCGATGAGGTCGCGGTGACTTCGAAGTTCCTGAAGGCTTCGGGCAAAAAGCTCGGCGATACGGTGAGTTTTGCCGCCAATGACGCAAGTTCATCGAACCAAAGCGCCAAGGATCAGTTTGCCGCGGGCGATTACACCATTACGGCCGAGGTCCTCGATCCCACTGATGTGAGCTCCGACTCGACAGTCAACGCCTTTCGCGCTGCTTCGGCGGCGGACTATAAGTTCTATGTGAGCGAGGACGCCGCGACATCTTCTTCCTACTCCGCGTTCCACGTGATCGTCGAGGGAGCCAAGAGTCTCAACTCCTATTCGGATGCCTACGCGGCAAAGATCAATGAGGTCAAGGGCAATATCGAGAAGATCCGTGAGGAGCGTGAGAAGGCGCGTGCTCAGGAGCTGACGGTCGACACGCCGACAAGCTTGGATGCGGCCGAGCGCCAGGCGAATATGCTCTTTGGGATTGAGCAGGACAACATCAACCGCATGGCAGAGGGCAGTGAGGAGCGCGTGCAAGCGCAGACCGACCTGGATCAGCGCCGTGCCGCCGCCGACCAGCAGTTTGCCGATGCCCGCGCCGAGCTCTCTGACCTGGGCGAATGCACCTGGTACATCCAGGATCGTGGCAATATCGCAAGCTACTCGAGCGTGGAGAGCGATAGCTCGTCAATTGAAGCCATCGCCACGGTGTTCCCGTTCATCTTCTTTATCGTCGCCGTGCTCATCAGCCTTACCACCGCCACGCGTATGGTCGAGGAGGAGCGCACGCTCATCGGCCTGTATAAGGCGCTCGGCTATTCGCGCGGACGCATCCTGTCCAAATACGTGGACTATGCGCTGTGGGCTTGTCTGATCGGCGGCGTGCTCGGCAACATCATCGGATTTGTGGGCCTGCCGCTGTTCTTGTTTACGGTGTTCGACGATATGTACTCGCTGCCCCAGATGTTGCTTTCGTACGACATCGTGTCCTCGATTGTTTCGGTGGCGCTGTTTGCCGTGGGCGTGGTGGGCGCCACGATTATCGCCTGCCGCCACGAGATGGCCGAGACCCCGGCCTCGCTCATGCGCCCCAAGGCCCCGCGCGCCGGCTCGCGTATCTTGCTCGAGCGCATCGGCTTTATCTGGCGCCGCATGGGCTTTTTGAACAAGGTGGCAGCACGTAACCTGTTCCGCTACAAAAAGCGCGCCTTTATGACCATCTTTGGCATCACGGGCTGTACGGCGCTTGTGATTTGCGGCATGGGCATTCGTGATACGTCGGTCGCGCTTTCGCCCAAGCAGTACGGGCATATCACGCGCTATGACCTGCTGGCGGTTGCCAATCCCGACGATTTTTCGCAGACGTGCGCGGCGCTCGACGAGCGAAGCGCAGCCAAGGATTCCGACGTGACCGTGACTTCGACGCTGCCGATTATGACCGACAACGTCACCTTTACATTTGGCGGCAAGAGCGAGACCGTGCAGCTGATCGTGGTGCCCGATGACCGCACGAACGACCTGGACGACTACGTGCGTCTCGAGGATGAGTCCAAAGAGCCGCTATCTTTGCGCGACGGAGATGTGTATCTGAGCAAGAGTTCACAGCTGGTACTGGGGATTCAACCGGGCGATACGGCACACGTCCAGGATTCGTCGCTCAACGTAGCCAAGGTCAAAGTCAGCGACATTTCGCTCAACTATCTGGGCAACACGCTTTACATGACGCAGGGCACCTATGAGCGCGCGTTCGGTCGAAGCGCGCGCCTTAACGGCGTCTTTGTGCTGCTTAAGGGCTCGTCGGCCGATCAGATTGCGTTTAGCAAGAAGCTTAAGAGTGACGGCTGGCTTTCGATTTCGAGCACGGCCGAGCATTGGGAGAACTTTGAGGCGAACTTCACTATTATCAATTCCGTCGTGGTGCTCGTGACCTTTATGGCGGCGTGCCTATCGTTTGTGGTGGTGTTTACGCTGTCTAATACGAATATTTCGGAGCGCGAACGCGAGCTGGCGACCATCAAGGTGCTTGGTTTCCGTCGCGGCGAGGTACACCACTACGTCAACAAGGAGACGTTGATCCTCACGGCGATCGGCGCTGCGCTGGGCGTGCCGCTGGGCGGCTTGCTGGCCGAGAGCTTCACGTACATCCTGCAGATGCCGTCGCTGTACTTTGACGTTGAGGTCGAGCCGCTAAGCTACGTGCTCGCCGTGCTGCTTTCCTTTGGCTTTACGATCATCGTCAACCTCGCCACCAACCGAACTCTCAATAAGATCGACATGGTCGGCGCCCTCAAGAGCGCCGAGTAACCTGCCTGGGATTCAAGCTGTAGCGAGCTGTAATGTACCACAACCGCATTTTTGCATAAACCGCCCCGCCGATTGCATATTTCGGCGGGGCGGTTGCTTTTTGCCCGCGGGTACCCCAGGGGGCGGCGTGCAAATTCCGGAGAATTCAGCATCCCGGAGTCCGCGAGTGTGGGAGCGGGCGCACAAAAGCGCATTGAAAGCCTGACTTTGAGCTCCGGCGCCTCGAGGACCGCTCATTTTTTTGCAGAATGCGGGCCGCGGCGCCTGTCTCTCGCCCAAAATCCAGTATGCAGGCACCCTCGGCTGCTGAATACTCCCAAAAATGCACGCCGCATCCTACCCCAGGCACCCGCAGCAAGAAGACGAATAGCCTCGGCCTCCCCAGTTACCGCAGGAGGCCCCAGGGCTTACCTCCCAAATCTTTCCGCAGGACGGAAGGACCCCGCCACGCGAAGCGCACGGCGGGGTCCTGACATGTCCGAGGACGATTTGGGAGGTAAGCCCTGGGGCCTCCGATGGGGCGGTTCCAGCCGAGGCTATTCGTCGCCGAAGCTGATGCCCAACGCCTTGGCCTCGCGCACCAGATCGCTCTGGGGGTCGACATACTTGAGCTTGCCGGCGACCTCCTCGAGCGGCATGTGGCACATCTTGCCGTCACGCAGGGCAATCATGTAGCCAAACTCGCCGCGTAGGCACCCCAGTGCCGCCTCGACGCCGCACTGGGTCGCAAAGATGCGGTCCTGGGCGTCGGGCTGGCCACCGCGCTGCGTGTGGCCGGGGATGGCGACACGGGTCTCGCGACCGGTCTTGGCCTCGATCTCCTTGGCGATGTCGTAGACAATCGACGGGCTCGTGCGCTCGGCAAGCTTTTTCTTGTACTCCTTCTTGGGCAGCGCCGCGTCCTCCTTGGAGATAGCGCCCTCGGCGACGGCCACGATGGTAAAGCGGCTGCCGGTCTCCATGCGATGCTCGATGGTCTTGATGACGTTATCCATGTCGTAGGGGATCTCGGGAATCAAGATGACATCCGCGCCGCCCGCGACGCCGGCGTACAGCGGAATCCAGCCAACCTTGTGGCCCATGATCTCGATAACGAACACGCGGCCGTGACTCGAGGCGGTGGTGTGGATGTCGTCGATGCACTTGGTGGCGACGTCGATGGCGCTCGTAAAGCCAAACGTCAACTCGGTGCCCCAGGTGTCGTTATCGATGGTCTTAGGCAGGGCGATAACGT
>CABSNS010000006.1:0-17037 GCA_902479105.1 uncultured Collinsella sp.
GCATCGACCTGCGCCGATGTCCCCAACGTGGACACACATTTTGTCCTATAAGCCTTGGCTTAAAGAAAAACGGGGGATGCATTGTGCATCCCCCGTTTTTGTTGCGGTTAGTCTAGGTCAATAAACTTGGTGCTTAGGATCTTGCCGTCTTTGACGAGCATTCTGGCCATGGTGGGGCCTCGGGTGCCTCTGGGGTAGCTGGCGCTGCCCGGGTTGAGGACTAAGCAACGGCCCACTTGGGCTTCTTTGGTTACGTGGGTGTGGCCGTTGATGGCTACGTCTACGGATCCCACCGGAAGGTCTTCGCGGTAGTGGGCTACGGCGAATTTAAGGCCTTCGTAGGTAAAGAGTGCAAGACGGTCTACATCGGGGCCGTAGTCGCGGTAGTAATCGTTGTTACCCAGTACGGCCCGCACGGGGGCGATGGTGCATAGGTGCTCGTAGTCCATCTCTGACGTGAGGTCGCCGGCGTGGATAATCAGGTCTGCGCCCTCAAGCTCATCCAAGAGCGCAGGCGATAAATAGCCGTGGGTGTCCGAGATGATGTCGATGCGCTTGGCGCTTGCACTGTTCATGGGATCCCTTCCGCAAAAAACGATTCGGCAGATACATACAAAAAGGCCCCACGGCTCCGCAGACGATGGGTCTACAGGGCTGCGGGGCCAGTGTGCTAGAGACTCAGGGCCTTCTTAAGCGGCACGACGCGGCGGCGCGAAACCGGCACGCGTTCGTCGACGCCCGTAATGCCCAGCTGGATGGCACCCGAGGGCACCGTCTCGACATCCGTGACGCACGCCAAGTTGACGATAAAGCGGCGGTGAACACGGAAGAAGCCAAAATCGCAGAGCTTGGCCTCAAACTGCGCCAGCGAGGTCGTCGACAAAAAGCGATCATCGACGGTATAGATGCAGGAGTAATCGTCCTTGGCCATGATAAAGCGAATGTCGTCCACGGGAATGAGCACCTTGCGGCCGCCCTTTTCCACCGGGATACGCTCGATGGTCACCTTGCTGTCCGTAACCGGCTTGGCGCGTTGCATGACCTTCTCGATCGCGCGATCCAAGCGAGCTTCCTCGACCGGCTTCATCAGATAATCGACGGCATCCACGTCGAATGCCTCGACCGCATGGTCACTATACGCAGTCACAAACACGATCGCCGGCGGATTTTTGAGCTTATGCAGCGCCTCGGCAAGTTGCAGGCCCGAGGCACCGGGCATCGAGATATCGAGAAACACGACATCCACGCGACTTTCCATAAGCATCTCGATGGCGGAGCGGACGCTCGACGCCTCCGTGATCGTGCCGATCTTGCCCGTTTGCTCGAGCAGGAAGCGAAGCTCCGAGCGAGCCGGCGCCTCATCATCCACAATCATCGCACGCAGCATAGGGATAAAACCTTTCGTCAACTAACTACGCCGGGCATCCGCCGCATGACGTTGAGCCCGTAGCCTTTTATTTTACTCTTGAATGTCAAAGATGCTCTCTGACAAATCAAGATGAAGGAGCACTTTGGTGCCCTTGCCCGGCGCCGATTCGACACGCGTATAGGAGTGCGGCCCATAAAAGCGATGGATGCGCTCCGAAATATTGTGCATGGCCACACCGGCGCCACCACCCTGGGGAGAGCTGGCGTCGGGACGGGCAGAGCGCTCGTCAAACAGTCTGGCGGCGGTACCCTCATCCATGCCCACGCCATTATCGGCCACGGCAATCAAGATTGCATCCTCGCCGTCTTGGTGAACGGTCACGTCGATCCTCAGGGCGTCGTCATCGCCCATACCATGACGTACGGCGTTCTCGACAATCGGCTGGATCACGAACGCCGGCACCAGCGTATCTTCCACGTCCTCGGACACATCGAACGTCGCAAGCACGCGGTCCTCGCCAAAGCGGGCCTTCTCAAAGGTAAGGTAGCGCTTGGTCTGTGCAACCTCGCGCGAGACCGGAATGAGCGATCCCGAGTTGTCGAGCGTGGCACGATAGAACGATGAGAACTCACGAAGCAGTTCGCGGGCCCGCAGCGGGTCGGTGCGCGTAAACGATGCAATGGTGTTCAGCGTGTTGAACAGGAAGTGCGGGTTAATCTGCGCCTGCAGCGCACGCACCTCAGCGCGCGCTGTGAGTTCCTTTTGCACCTCGAGCTCGTGGATGGCGAGCTGCGTGGACAAGATCTCGGCAAAGCCCGAGGCAAGCGCGTACTGGGTGCGGTCGACGGCGCGCGGGGTCTTGTAGTAGAACTTGAGCGTGCCGACGGTACGATCGCCCACCTTGATGGGGGCGATAATGCCGGCGGGGACTTGGTTGTGCGAGCCATCCGAGCCCACGACATCCACCATACGGTTGAACGACTGCACGATGCCATGTTCGATAACGTAGCGCGTGGCAAGCGTGTGGATGGGAGAATCTGGCAGTAGTTTTTCCTCAAACTCGCCCGCGCAGGCCAACACGTTGCCCTCGTCGGTGATGGCAACTGTCATGGCGCGCGTCTCGGGCAAAATGCGCCGGCACACCAAACGCGCCGACTCCTGCGTCAGACCGCCCTTAATGTCCTCGAGCATGGCCGAGGCCACCGAGAGCGTCTCCTCGGTGTACTGGGAGCGCACCGAATCGGGATTGAGCGTCAAAAAGATAAAGATGCACAGAAAGATGCACAGCAGCGCGCAGGCAATCACCGTGGCGATCGGCTCGATACCGGTCACCAAGGCAAAAATAAAATACACCAGCACGCAAATGGCGCAGGCAACGGCAATGATGCGAAAGATTGATATTGAACTATCGCGCTGGGCGCGGCGGTCGATCATTCGGCCCCCTCCAGGATACTGATCAGTTGTGCGTCACGCCAAAGCCCGTCCATGATCTTGGGCCAAAAGCTCTGGAAACGCAGATAGCTTGCAGCGTTTTGGCGCGCATAGGCCTTTGCCTCGCCGATACCATGGCGCCAGATGCGCAGGTAGCCCTCATGCTCGCGGGTAAACACGCTGCGGACCATAGCGGTCTTGCGCACGCGATCGTCGAGCTCGCGCGAAATCCACGGGCCCGGGTAGGGCATGAGTGATGCCGCCGTAACGGGAATGAGCTCCTTTTGATGCGCGGCGAATGTCAACTTGGCCCGTTCGTAGTACCAACGGTATACATCCTGCATAAAGCGCGGTGAGCGCTTTTCGGACTCCGGAGGCAGATGGCGCACGGTCCACTCGTTATCGAACCACACGTCGTAGCCAAACATGCGCATGTTAAAGAGGTAATCCAAGTCCTCGCCGCGGGTGATAAACGGGTCAAAGGCCACACGCGTAAAGGCGCGGGCGTGCAGGGCCATCAGGCCGCCGCACACGTAGTTGGAGCGCGAGATGCGAGTGCCCGAGAGCGCCTTTTTCATCCAACGGTTGAACTCGATGCGCTTGGTCCACCAACGATGGCAGATGCCCGCCTTGTCCGTGGGAGCCAGCGGCGAGCCGTCGCGATCGTAGAAATAGCCGCTCTTGACCAAGATCGGCAAGCCCTGACGTGTCTGCTGCCCCAACGCATAGGTCGCGCGCTTCATAAAGTCGGCGTCGATGACAGTCTCATCGTCATCCAAAAAGATAACCGCGTCATGCCCCAGCACAGCGGCACAGGCTAGCCCCATGTTGCGGATGGCACCGTAGCCTCGCAGGCTCACGCACTCGCCCGAACCCTTGGGCGCGATCTGAGCAACCCGGTCTGCGATGCGCGAGGCCTGGGTGTTGGTGACAACGGTGACCTTGAGCGTGGGATGCGCGTCGACAATCTCGCGCACGCGCAGCGACACATCGGCTGTGGCAGAAACGGGACAGACCACCAAAAGGATGATGCGCGGGATGTCACGTACCTGCTCAAGCGAGGCCAGGCAGCGGTCGAGTTCGGGATTGTCGGCGTTGAGTCGCGTCGAATGATCATAGGTGCCAGGGGCGTTTGCGCAAGCGTCATCGCCCGCCCAATACGTTGGAATCACGACCGTGGCGTTCATGCCTTACCCTCCCTGCAACACAAAAACGGGACGCCGCCAAACACAGGCGACGCCCCGCGACCTAGCTGATTCCATCATACCCACTTGGGCAAATCATTGCTCGCAAGTCGCAATGTTTATTGCGGATAACCCCAAAAGAGTACCGTGGACAGGCACAATAGCCGCTCGCTCCTATGCGGCATGCTCTGCCGCCCGAGTCATGCGGGACAGGCGGACCAGCAGCATAAAGCCAACGATCAGCAGCACGCCAATGGAAAGGACGCCCAGCGACGGGTTGCCGGTCAGCGAGGTGACGACCGACACCAGGAAGGTGCCCATAACGCTTGCATAACGACCAAAGATGTCAAAGAAGCCGTAGTACTCGTTGGACTTTTCCTTGGGGATAATGCGGCCAAAGTAGCTACGGCTGAGCGCCTGCACGCCGCCCTGGAACAGGCCGACCATAATGGCAAGCACCCAAAACTCAAAGGCGGTCTTTAGGAAGAACGCGGCGAACAGCACAATGCCCATATAGGCGGCGACTGCCACCAAGATCATGTTGAGCGTGCCCACGCGGCCGGCGAGCTTGCCGTAGATGATGGCGGACGGAAAGGCCACGAACTGCGTAACGAGCAGCGCCAGGACCAACTGGGTCGAATCGATGCCCAAGGCCGATCCGTAGCTGGTTGCCATGGAAATGACCGTGTGCACACCGTCGATATAGAAGAAGAACGCGATCATGTAGACCAGCACGGTCTTGTTGTGGGCGATCTCGCGCATGGTGTGTCCGACCTCGGAGAACACACCGCCCACGATGTGGCCGATAGTGTCCTCGGGACCGCGCTCGCGACCGTACTTTTGCTTATAGGTGCGAATGAGCGGCAGGGTAAAGACGAGCCACCAGGCACCAGTGATGATAAACGACAGACGCGTTGCCAGCATGGTAGGGACGCCAAGAGCGGGGCCACCCATGATGAGCGCCAGGCAGATGACGAACGGCACGGTGGAACCGATGTAGCCCCAGGCATAGCCCGAGCTGGACACGGCGTCCATGCGCTCGTCGGTGGTAATGTCGGGCAGCATGGCGTCGTAGAACGTCATAGAAGAGTTAAGGCCGATGGTGCACAGCACGTACACGGTCAAAAATGCCATGGCGGACATTGGGATAGCCTGCGCCAGGCAAAGCACCAGGCCCGTGAGGAAGAAGCCCAAGAAGAACTTGATCTTGTTGCCGGCGTAGTCGGCAAGCGCGCCCAGAATGGGCATGAGCATGGCGATGACCAGCGAGGCAATCGTCTGCGCATTGCCCCAGGCGACCACCAGGTCGGCCGAAGAAGCGCCGGTATTGATGGCGTTAAAGTAAATGGGCACCACCGAGGTATTGAGCAGCACGAGGGCCGAATTGCCCACATCATACATAACCCAGTTACGCTCGAGCTTGGTGTATTTCATGGACAGGGACCCTTCGTATTCGCCCGATATGCAGTTAGTTCATCGTACCCCAATTGTCCAGAACCGCCGGTAAGGATTCGGCAAAGGGGCACGCACGGGCCCTATTCCTCGCGGTCGAACTCCTCATCGGCATTGAGCACGCGACCGCTGTAGTTGACGTGACTGGTCACGGCATCCATGTCACCGGTCTCGATAAAACGTGCGACCGTGCACTCGTAATCGACCAGCGCGCGATCAAAGACCTCGGGGAAACTCTCGTTCGAGACCTCGTCGGTAAAGGGATTCTTCCATGTCAGATGGCCCAGGTTACCGGTGCGCTCGGGCAGCTCCGTCGTCACGCGATGGGCAAGGCCGTCGAGCAGCGAGTAGTCGTGCACCAAGCCCTCAACCAGCGAGATCGCGCGCGTCTTTGCGGAGCCGGCCGGCTCAATCGCGCGGTAAAGTCGCTGCATATTGGCAACGGCAGCACCGTACTCCCCCGCCGGAATGTCAATGCCGTACACGCGTCCGGCAACATAGCTCATCAGCACGCCGGCCACGCGATTGATGCGATCGGTAGTGACGATCTCGCCCGCCGGCGGGTAATCGTCGACCGTAGCGCCATCGCGTTTAAGCTGCAGCATCAGTACATCCAGGTCGCTCTCGATCACGGCATGGACCTGACTGCTCGAATCCTCAAGCTCTGAATCGGACTCCACGATGCCAAACTGCTGCTCATAGACAAAGGGATGGGCGTTGCGGTCGAGCACGTAATGAGACAGCAGGCCCAGCGCAAAGGCGCGACCCAAGCTGGCGTCGCGCGGCAGCAGATGCGACACGCCGTCGCGCAGGCACGCGAACTGGCGAGACATACGCGACCGATGCATGACCTGCGCCAGCAGCGTGCAGCCGGAAACACGCGGTGTCAGAATGTGAAAGAAAAACGGGTCGGGGCCTTGGTTGCCCAAGATAAAGGCAATGCGCTCTTCATCGGACGTGATGACGCCCTGCGGAAGACGGTCGATGCTTTCCTCGCCAAACAGATGATGGGTGATAAGCGCGGGCATAATGATCCTTTCGATTTCATTCGATGCCACCCATTATGCCCACCGCGCGCCCATGCCAAACCTGCGATGGTAAACGACGGCATGCAGACCGTCTACGCAAGCCCCAGGTGCGACTTGACCTCGGCGGCACGACGACGGGACACCGGTACCGTCGAGTTCACGCGGTCGAGCCTGAGCTCCATCAACCCCGTGGAGCCAATCTCAACATTGTGCACGTCTTCCAAATTGACCAGGTAGCTGCGATGAACGCGAATAAAGCCCTCGGAGTCCAAGCGACGCTCGAGCGAAGAGATCGACTCATTGATCAGGTACGTTCCCTCGGCGCAGATGGCGTTGCAAAAATCGGCGCGCGCCTCAAAGTAGCAGACGTCTGCGGCGGGAATGAACACCTTTTTGCCCCCGCGGTCCACCGTCAGACGCAAAGGTTGGCGCGGAGCATGGATAACACGACGGGCACCCAAGGCTGCCTCGATCTTGTCGAGTGCCTTTGACAGGCGTGCGTCCTCGACCGGCTTGACGACATAGTCGACCGCATCGAGGTTATACGCATCGGCGGCAAATTCGGCAAACGCTGTCACAAACACAACCACCGGCGGCGTCTTTAGGTTCTGCAGCGTCTCGGCAAGCTCAATTCCCGAGCGACCGGGCATGGTAATGTCTAAAAACAGCACGTCGGGCTTGTTCGACAGAATCGACTCCACGGCTTCGGTGACATTGCCCGCCTCGGCAATCTGACCCACACGCGCATCCTTTTCCAACAGATAGCGTAGCTCAGCCCTAATGGGAGGCTCGTCATCAACCACCAAGATGTTCCAGCCTTCGGACATATGTGCTTCCCCTCTTTTTCTCTCAATCCAACCGCGTGCTACGCCGTCAACGGCGCCGGCTCATGCGGCTCGCCGTTCAGCTCGACGATGACCTGCGTGCCAACGCCCTCCTGGGACTTCACGCGCATGCCAGAATCTTCTCCGTAAAAGAAATGGATGCGCTGAAGCACGTTGAAGAGCGCCAAGCCGCAGCCTCGTTTGATGGAGCCGTCGGCGGTAATGCTCTCGGGCTCCTCTCGGCGATGCTGCTCAAACAGATGCGCGCAGACTTCTTCGCTCATACCGATGCCATCGTCCTCGACGATGATCTCCAAACCGTCATCGGTCTCGAAAGCCCTAACATGAATAGAAAGCGGCTCGGTCTCGCGCTGCGCGTGCTTGATGCAGTTTTCGAGCAACGGCTGCAAGATAAACGGCGGTACCATGCAATCGCGCACCTCAAAGTCGATATCGACCGAGACGCGCAGACGACCGTCGCCATAACGAGCCTGCATAAGATTGATATAGCGAGTGCCCTGTTCCACCTCGTGCTCGAGCGTTGTGAGGGTATCGGAATCAGAAAGCGTCTGACGGTAGTAATTGGAAAAGTCAATCAGCAGCGACCTGGCCTTGTCCGGCTCGGTACGTACGAGCGACACGATGGTGCTGATGGTGTTAAACAGAAAATGAGGATCGACCTGCGATTGCAAGGCGCGCAGCTCCACGCGGGCCGTAAGCTCGTCCTGGCGCTCGAGCTCAAAGCTCGCAAGTTGCGTGGAAATGAGGTCGGCAAAGCCCGAGGCAAGCGCCGTCTGGCGCATATCGATGCTGCTCAGACGGGGATAATACAGCTCGAGCGTGCCCACGCAATGCCCGCGCACGGTAAGCGGTGCGACAATACCGGCGCGCAGGCGCGGAAAGTAGCCACCCGTCTCGGTCGAGGCATCGCGCGAGAACACGCTTTGCTCGCCGCTGTTGATCACGTTGAGCGTAGTCCGCAGTACCACCGGGGTGCCCGCGGGGCATTTTGCCGAGTCCTCGCCCCAGCTCGCCAACACCTGCTTGCCGTCGGTAAAGCAGATGGCAGAGGCGATAGTTTCAGACAGGATGATCTTAGAGGCGCCCAAGGCAGCTTCGGGCGTAAGGCCGCGCGACGTATAGGCGAATATTTTTGAAGCGATGGCGAGCGTGCGGTCGGTTGCGCTCGATGTGAGGTCGTCGGGAACGACAAAGACGTACGAGAAGAAGAAGCACAGCATGACCAAGCCGGCAATGACGACAACGGCCGGAACGGGATTGGGATTATCGGTTAGATCCCAGATGAGCAGCAGGATAAGCAGCGGGACGACAATACCGAGCAAGATGGCTTGAACCACATGCTGAGCGGTACGAAAGACCTTGGTAGAGTTGTAGCTCTTGCCTAGAATCAGCCTATTGAGATCCACCGTCATCTCCTTCTTACTGACGCACCCCATAGCAATAAAGAGGGCCGCAAGCGACCCTCTCCATTGCATTATGCAATCAAATACTGTGTTTTACATCAAGCCATCGATGAACGGTAGCTTAGGCGCTGTACTTGTTTGCCTCGCCGAAGGTGCCGGCCTCGACAATCCAGCCGTCCTTCATGATGACGTCCATGTTGTCAGTGTTGAGCACGTGGATGTCGGCAGCGACGTCACCGTTGACGACCAGCAGGTCGGCGCACTTGCCGGCCTCGATGGAACCGGTCTCGTCCTCGATGTGGCACATCTTGGCACCGTTGAGGGTTGCACAGGTGATGGTCTCGACCGGGGTGAAGCCGATCTTGTCGACGAACTCGTACATCTCCTCGATGGAGCAGGTGCCGTACGGGGTGACGAAGGAGAAGGAGTCGGAGCCGATCGTCATGACGACGCCGCGCTTCTTAGCCTCGCGCAGGCAGTCGTAGTTGCGCTGCAGCTCCTTCTCGACCAGGGTGCCCTCGTACTTGTCGTGCAGCTCGGGGACGTAGACGGGCGGATAGGTGGCGTACCAGGTGGGCAGGAAGGCGATCGTCGGGGTGAAGAAGGTGCCCTGCTCGGCCATGAGGTCCATGGTGCGCTCATCGATATCGAAGCCGTGAATCAACTGCTCGCAGCCAAAGCGAACGGAATCGTAGGCAGCGGCGTGGTTGTTGTAGCAGTGGCTCCACACGGGGATGCCGACCATCTTGGCCTCTTCGACCACGGCCTGAATCTCCTCGGAGCAGTAGTGCTGGTCGCGGCCGGAGTCCCAGCGCCAGATGCCGCCACCGGTAGCCCAGATCTTGATGGCATCGGGGTTCTCGCGCAGGCGACGACGGACGGCCTTGCGCAGATCCCAAGGACCGTCGACCTGATCGCCCCAGGGGTGCGATTCCTTGTTGAGCTCCTGGCTGCAGTGGTGGGAGTCGCCGTGGCCGGCAACGCGGCAGAAGCCAAGGCCGGTGGCCAGAACGCGCGGGCCCTTGAAGACGCCCTTGTCGATGCAGTCACGGATCTGGATACCAAAGCGGCCGATCTCGCAGACGGTGGTGAGGCCGTGGGTGAGGCAGTCGTAGGCCTGCTTGACGGCGACGGCCTGCTTCTCGAGGAGCGGCTGCATGACCCAGTCGGTGTCATCGTCGGTCAAGTTGCCCGAGAAGTGCAGGTGGGTGTCAATCAGGCCGGGAAGGACGGTCTTGCCGGCGGCGTCGATGACCTCAACGCCCTCGGGAAGGTCCTGCATGGCGCCGGCGTACTCGATCTTGCCGTTGTCGTCGACGAGAACGAGGGAGTTCTCGACCGGCTCGGCACCGGTACCGTCGATGAGCTTACCGCCAACGATTGCATACTTAGTGGACATGGTTCCTCCTTATGGATCCATATAGTGGGCGAGGCCGTGTTGGGTTAAGGCCTCACAAAGCTACCCAAGTGGCGCCGGGTTCGGTGCGCGGAAGAGAGGGTCCCGCGCACCTGATCCGCCCCGGCTAGGCGTTACTTTTTGCGGGAATTGGTGAAAGCCATGAGGGCCAGGCCAATAGCCAACCAGCCGATCACGATGCTCCACTCCACCATGTTGAGGGAGGCGGGAGAGAACGGAATCACGAGCAGGCCGATGATGATGGCGCAGGCAGCGATAGCGAGGCCGATGCCAAACTTACCGCCGGGCACCTCGTAGGGACGAGGCAGGTCGGGCTCGGTGAAGCGCATGCGCAGGCAAGCGAGGGCGACCATGCCGCAGGAGAAGATGAAGGCGAGAGCCGACACGTTGGTCAGAGGGATGAGCATGTTCTTGCCCAGGAACGGACCGACGACGGTGATGACGCCCAGAACGACGCAGGCGAGCTTGGGAGCGCCGGACTTGGGGTCGACCTCGGCGAACTGCTCGGGCAGCTGGCCCTTGCGGCCCATGGCGAGCATGATGCGGCTCGTGGCGCCGTAGAAGGAGTTCATCGGGCCCATGGGTCCAAGCGTGGCGATGACGAGCATGGCCAGGTACAGGAGCATGTTGATGCCCTTGAGGCAGGCAAGCGCGGGAACCGGGCTCTTAACAAACTCATGCCAGTCGAGGATGGTGCCGAACGAGTAGATGCAGACCATGTAGAAGCCGCCTGCGGCCAGCAGGGCCAGGGAGATGATCTTGCCGAACTTGTTCCAGTTAAGGCCCTCGGCTGCTTCCTCAGCCTGCTGGGGAATGGTGTCGAAGCCGGCGTAGAAGAACGGAGTCAGAACCAGGACCGACACGATGCCGGCAAACAGGCTGGAGCTCTCGGTAGCGGCCTTGCCGCCACCAGCGCCGGTGACCTGGGAGAACACAGGCATGGCGTTGTCCGGCGAGCCGGTGAACAGCGAGACGCCCATGGCAAGCAGCATGCCGCAGAGCAGGGCCTTGGTCAGGAAGGCCTGGAGCTTGGCGGCCGAGCTGGCACCGCGGAAATTGAGGAAGATGACGTAGACTGCAAAGCCGAGCGCGATCAGCGTCGGGAACAGGTAGACGTCGGCCCCCAGTATGGTGTAGAGCTTGACGGCGCGCAGCCACTCAAGGCCGGGCAGGCTGCCGAACATCTCGGACACGAGGGTCGAAATGGCGATGGCCTCCCACGGGCACAGGATGCCGTTGCCCAGGGCCAAAAGCCATCCGGTGATGTAGCTCAGCGTACGGCCAAAGCTACGATCGACATACTCGACGATGCCGCCCGAGATGGGGATAGCAGCCGTGAGCTCACCGAAAACAGCTCCGACGGGCACGAGGAAGATTGCACCCAAGAGGAATGCGATCATAGCGGGAACGGGACCGCCGCCCACGACCATCCAGTCGCCGACCTGCAGAACCCAACCGGTACCGATGATGGCACCAAAGCCGATGGTGAAGAAGTTCCAGAGCGAAAGCGTTTTCTTCATGCCGCCGTTATCCTCGACTGCAACTTCTGCGTTCTTGTCCGCCATTGTTCCCCTCCTTTCCTTTTTGACGCCCCTTGGCGTCACCCCTTGCGCGGTCTGTTTTGCCGCGCGCTTTTATTTCATGGCTTTAAGATACGGCCTTGGCGCAGCAGCGCCGCTCGCAGCTCGACCGAAGGCAGAACTGCAAAACGAGCGGCACCGTTTTTGGGACGAACGGCGGGAGACGTCATTCGTCTTGGACGCTTTCATCTTGTCTGCTTTTGAATACCTGTTGTCGTGACGCTTGGCGCGCGGCGCGGCAACGTTCATACCATTTGTCAGGCTTTTGGCGCACATGCCCATGTGTCGTGCATCTTTTTATGTAGGATAGACAAGTTACACATGAGGCAAGGTGATTCGAATGGCATACGGATACAATGACGGCGACCAACGGCCACAAAGCGTGCGCCTTGCCGGCCGCACCACGCCAACGCCCAGAAGCACCTCCGACAACGACAACCCGCAGCGCCCCCAAGAGCAGCCCGGGGCTTCTTCGCGGCAACAAAGCCGTACCGTGCAGCAGTCAGACCGCGTGAGTACGAGCACACGCCAACGCCAGACCGACACATCGCAGCCACGCCGCTACGATCACCGTAAGACCGACTACTACGTCAAGCGCTCCTTTTCGCGACCTCAACGCGATCGCGGTAATTCCGCCCCTCACCCCGCGTCGCACACCACAAGCCACGCGCTTCCGGCCCGCCGCCTACGCCTTGCGCTTTGCTCCATCGCCGCCTGCCTCGTCTTTGTGTTTTTGGGATCCTGTATCTCCCACGGATCAGCCGGTCTTGAGCCCACTGCCGAGGACAAGCTGCTTAAAGCTCCCGTCGCGCCCGGCTACTCCTTTGCGTTCTCGACCCCACGCTCGCAATGGCAGGCCGGCACCATGCCCCACATCTACCAAATTGACCCCGCATGGTCGGAGCTGCCCTATGCCGGTGGCACTATTCGCGAAAACGCTTGCGGTCCTACCTGCCTCACCATGGTCTATATCTTTAAGACCGGCCATACCGATAAGACGCCGGTCGATATATGCGCACTGGCCGAAGCCGGCAACTACGCCCCCACCGGTGCCACCGAGTGGTCGTTTATGACAGGCGGTGCGTGGCAGCTGGGGCTCAACGGAACACAGCTCTATAACGATCGCGAATCGATTACCCAAGCACTTCGCTCGGGTGCGCCCGTCATCGCCGCAGTGCGCCCCGGTACGTTTACCAACGTAGGCCACTACATCGTGCTCTACGGCATCGACGATGCCGACCAGATTGGTGTCTACGACCCCAACTCGGCCAGCCGCAGCGCCCGCCGCTGGGGCGTCGTAGAGGTCCTCAACGAAGTCGAAGCCATGTGGGCCTACTACTAGTCATTGGGGACAGACTTAAATGAGTAGTCATTGAGGACGTTCTTGTTTGACTAGTCGTTTAAGAACGTCCCCAATGACTACCCACCCATCGGGGACTAGGTAAATAGCAAAAGCCCCGCAGTCGGAGCGGACTGCGGGGCTCATGAAGAGAGGCTAGTTTGTGGGCGTCTTGCCTGGCGCCCACGAGAGAGGCAACAGAGTAGAGACTACTCGTGGATGCGGGTACCGGAAAGGCCGGCCATGGTCTCGGCGGCCTTGTCCAGGGCGCCGATGATGCAGGTGCGGCCCTTGCGGGAACGGGCGAACTTGATGGCAGCGCGGACCTTGGGCTCCATGGAACCCTTGCCGAACTGACCCTCGTCGGCCAGGCGCTCGGCCTCGTCGGCGGTGATGTCCTCGAGCTCCTCCTGGTTGGGCTTGCCAAAGTTGATGGCGACATGCTCAACGGCGGTCAGCAGGAACAGAACGTCGGCGTCGCAGTCCTCGGCCAGCAGCTCGCCGCCCAGGTCCTTGTCGATGACGGCGGGAACGCCCTTGTAGCAGCCCTTGTTCTCGTAGTCGCGGACGACGGGGATGCCGCCGCCACCGCAGGCGATGACGATGAACTCGTTATCGAGCAGGTTGAGGATGGAGTCAGCCTCGACGATCTTCTTGGGATCGGGGGAAGCGACGACGCGACGCCAGCCGCGACCGGAATCCTCGACGAAGACCTTGGAGGGATCCTCGGCCATGAACTCCTTGGCCTGCTCCTCAGTGTAGAAGGGGCCGATCGGCTTGGTCGGGTTCTTGAACGCGGGATCGTCCGGGTCGCACTCGATCTGGGTGACGACGGTGGCGGCGTGCCAGCGCTTATAGCGCTTGTGCATCTCGCGGCCGATGCCCTGCTGCAGGTGATAACCGATGTAGCCCTGGGACATGGCGCCGCACTCGGGCAGCGGCATCTCGGGGGTGCCGATGGCGTCGTGGGCAGCGGCGAAGGCGTTCTGGATCATGCCAACCTGCGGGCCGTTGCCGTGGGTGATGATGATCTCGTTGCCCTGCTCGATCAGGCCGAGGAGAGCGTGAGCGGTGTTGCTCACGGCCTCGATCTGCTCAACGGGGTTGTTGCCGAGGGCGTTGCCGCCAAGGGCGACGACGATACGATCGGGCTTGCCAAGAGGCTTAGACATTGCTGGAATCCTTTCTGTAAAAGGCCTACAACCCATTAATAACCCGCGCCCGTGCGATACGCGAGTTTATTAAGGTTTATATTCTCTTTATCGCTCATTTTATTCATTTTGAAAATAGTTGAACGGTGAACGGTCGCTTTTACCCGCTCAGCGTAAAGAAACCCAGCTCAAGCATATCTACGTCATTTACGTGCAACTTTATTTTAATAGAGCAGGGATTAGACCAGATTATGCAAACTATATCTTTGCTAAACATAAAACAGACAGCGCAAAATCTTACTCGCACTATACGAGATTCTATGCACTTATTGGACGAGTATGCAGCCCTGCAATAACATGGCGTTTTTCATCCAACTTAAGGAATAGACGAGCGCCTTTGCCGCGCGTCGGCCGGCAGCCGGCGAGCCGTCTCGTCGGTTGCCGCTTCCAGAAAATCAAAAACTGATATTGCGCGCGCAATTGCTGCATGGTACTTTAGCGAAGAACAGCGCGGGCTGGGGCGACAGAGATCTGTCGTGAAGTTTGGGTTCGGCGACCCCGCTGCTGTCTTCTCCTTATCCGCCAGCGAACCCCTTGAGCGACGGATTGAGGAGGTCCTTACTATGACAAAAATGCTCAAGATCACGCTAAATGGCGAGACGTTTCTCGCCGACATGCTCTGGGACAAGGCTCCCGAGGCATGCAAGCTGTTCGAATCGTCCTGTCCGGTCGAGTCACGTATCTTTTCGGCTAAGATCTGCGATGCCGAGGTAACCTATCCCGTATCGGGCCCCATCGCCAATTACGAGAACATCGAGAACCCCGTCTTTCACGAGCCGGCGGGCGCCGTGAGCTGGTATGGCGGCTGGTCGTCAATTTGCATCTTCTTTGACGTGTGCGAGCCCTTTGGCACCTGCAACATGTTCGCCCGCATCTGCGAAGCCGACCGCGAGCGTTTTGCCGCCGCCTGCCGCAATGTCTGGGACAACCAGGGCATGTACATTAAAAACGAAATCGTCGAGATCGAAACGGAGGCCTAAAGATGATGGATATCAACACCCTGCTCACGCTCGACCTTGCCGAGTACACCACTGCACTTGAGGCCCTCGCCGATCAAATGATGCTCGAGGAACCGCGTGACATCGACCTGATGCGCCGCCGCAAGCTCGACACCGGCCGCGAATTCGCCGTCTGGAACTTCACCGTCGGCTACTGTATGAACGCCGCCGACGCCCTCTCCCTCCTGCGAGCCCAGGCCAACGAAAACGCCAACGACGGCACCGCCGACCTCGCAACGATCAACAACAGTGCCGCGCGCCTGTGCGACTGGTTCTCGGGCGCCTTCGACGTCACCGGCAAAATGGATGACACCACGGCAATCCTCGCCCACAGCCGCGACCTCTACGCCCAGGTTGAGACTCACGAACAGTTCGCGGCCCTCACCCGCGCCACCGAGCGCTATCTGGTCCAGCTCCAATTTTGGGTCGACCGCCAGATTCCCTGGCCGGCTATTAGCGACCTCGTCCACGGCTACCGCCTACGCACAGAGAGCGGCGAGACAAGGTAAAAAACAGCCAGGTAGCACCAACATAGTCCCACCACGGGACCCAAAGTAGCAATCAGAGGGCTGGAGACGCACGCAGCAGCGTCCCCAGCCCCTTCGCAAAGTAGAGCGCTGTTTCAGTGGCTTTGAGACCTTATCGGACCTTTGCTATCTTCCAATTTTTGTATATTTACGCACGATATTATCTGCAAATTTTTGTATGATTTTAGGCAATTCTATCTGCCAATTTTTGTCATTTGGGGGTTTTATGTTACGCCGTAAGGTCACCGATAGGCTTTTGAGCTGGAAGAATAACTCCAATAAGGCATTACTTGTTACTGGTGCACGTCAGATCGGCAAGAGCTATGCGATTCGCGCGTTCGGAAAAAGCAACTACGCTTCGTATTTTGAGGTCAATTTACTACTCGATGTCGAGGCAAAGAATGTGCTTATTGGCGCAAAGAACTCCGTTGACTTTATCAACCGTGTAGCCCTTCTTGCGGATGCGCCGCTTACTGAGGGGGATACGCTTGTCTTTGTCGATGAGATTCAGGAGTATCCGCAGATCGTTACACTCATGAAGGCGTTGGTCGAGGATGGACGCTTTAGCTATGTCTTCTCGGGGTCTATGCTTGGGACTGAGTTTAAGGGGATCTCTTCTTTTCCGGTGGGGTATGTAGAGCACATTGTTATGCGCCCGATGGATTTTGAAGAGTTTTGTTGGGCAAACAGCGTTAGCGAGAATGTGCTTGCAGGCATTCGCAGCTGCCTTGTCGAAAAGCATCCTGTCGAAAACTATATTCATGAGGCGATGCTCAAGAACTATAGAGCTTATATCGTTTGCGGCGGCATGCCGGAGGTCGTTCAGAATTATATTGATTCGGGTTATTCGCTCGTGAGCACACGTGAGCTTCAAACTCAGCTGGTCGATCAGTACAAAAGCGATATCTCAAAATATGCATCGACTCGAGCGTTTAACGTTCGGTCGATTTTTGAGCAAATTCCCGTTCAGCTTGAGGCGGAGTCTCATCGCTTTGTTGTTTCGTCTCTGGGTGAGGGAGCTCGCCTTAAAAAATATGAGCAGGATTTCCTGTGGCTTGTTAACGCAGGTGTTGGATTGATGGTCGCCAGGGTGACGGAGCCACGGAGTCCTCTCAAGAGGACGGAGAAAACGACGGCCTTCAAACTATATGAGTCTGATACGGGCATGCTCGCATCGCGGTACCCCGGCAGCACCGCACGCGCTGTCTATCTTGATATGAAAACTCCCAACCTTGGTGGTCTCTATGAGCTGT
>CABSNS010000007.1:0-15936 GCA_902479105.1 uncultured Collinsella sp.
TCAATGTGTTCGGCTGAGATCGGAAATCAACCATCGTAATAATACCTATAATGGCGATAGCTAAAACACGATTCGCTTCCCCATCGGAGGATGTCTATGACTGAAACCACAGCCGCAACTCCCAACGAGACACGCGACACCAAGCTCGAGATCATCATGGGCCGCAAGGCACTCGATAAGCTCGCCGATGCCACGGTGCTGGTGCTCGGCTGCGGAGGCGTGGGCTCCAACTGCTGCGAGGCACTCGCCCGCGGCGGCATTGGTCATTTCGTCATTCTGGACAAGGACATCGTCGCGCCCAGCAATATCAATCGCCAGGCCATCGCCTTTCACAGCACCATCGGCAAGCGCAAGGTTAACGTGATGGAAGCCATGATCCACGATATCAATCCTGCCGCCACCGTCATCAAACGTACCGAATACCTGCTGAGCGACAACATCGATGATTTCTTCGCGAGCGTTTTGGAGCAGACGGACGGCAAGCTCGACTACGTCGTCGACGCCATCGACACCATCTCGGCCAAGCTCACCATTGCTAAGTACGCTCAGGACCACGGCATTCGTTTGGTTAGTTCCATGGGCGGGGCCAACAAGCTCCATCCCGAGTGCCTCCGCTTTGCCGACATCTTCGACACGGTGCGCGACCCCATGAGCCGCATCATGCGTAAAGAGTGCAAGAAGCGCGGCATCAAGAGCCTGCACGTACTGTTTAGCTGCGAGGAATCGGTTAAGACACAGCCCCGCGACCCTTCCAACATCCACGAGCGCACCGAGCTGGGAACCGCCAGTTTTATGCCGCCCATCATGGGTCAGATGATTGCCGGCGAGGTTATCCGCCAGATCAGTGGGCGCGGCACCGAGCGCGTGCGCGCCGATGGCCAGCGCCTGGACTAGCAGGGTGCCCTGCGATGGAACCGCGATTCTTTGACACGCATTGTCATCTTGATTTGATGCTCAGCCCCGATGCTGCAGCCAGTGAGTCGGCGGCGTTGGGTCTGGGGCTCTTTGACTGCGGGGTCGACCCACGCGACTTCGCGGCAGCAAAAAAGCGGGCCAGCCGCTACCCAAACATTATCGCGGGCGCCGGCCTCCATCCTTGGTGGCTCGCCGACGGCCGCTGCGGTCCTGCCGAAGTCAATCTGCTTTGCGAAGTTGCTGACCAAGAGCGCTATATCGGCGAGGTAGGACTCGACTTTTCCGCACGCTTTGCCGGAAGCGAACCGCTGCAAATACAGGCATTTGACCGGCTCTGCGATACACTCGTGCAGCATCCTCTTACCGGGCGCGTGATATCAATTCACGCCGTTCGTTCGGCGGGAACCGTACTGGACGTCCTCGAATCGCATGGATTACTCATCCCAAACTCCGACTTCCCCGTTATCATCTTCCACTGGTTTAGCGGCACTTCGGACGAACTCGCCCGCGCGCGTGATGCGGGCTGTATTTTTTCCGTCAACGAACGCATGCTTGCGTCTAAACGTGGTCGCGAATATGCCCGACAGATTCCACCCGACCGTTTACTGCTCGAGACCGATGCGCCGGCCGAGCCAAACACAGAAACAAGCGCGCAATCGCTCATCAGATCGCTCACAAGGACCTCGATGCGCATTGCCTCGCTCAAAAACTGCGATGCAAAGCGCATTGAGTCGGCAGTTTTAGCAAATGCGCGCTCTGTATTTGACCTTCGCTAACCCCTGTGGGCAAAAATGCCAAGGAACATGCGAATCGCACAACGCAGTCCCTATTGGAAGGCAGTACAGTTCGACAGCATTACACCAATTCGTGCATGAGATCACGGTTACGTGCATACAATTCGTCAAAGATATGACGGCGCGACGCATATAACTCGTGGGCAGCCATATCGGGCACGATTGTTTGCGCAACGCCAAGGACTTGGGCGAGCTCATCCCATGATGCATAGGCGCCACCTGCGAGAGCTGCCATGATGGCATCACCGAAGCATGCGCCCACCGTAACCTTGGCAACCGAGACCTCGCGCCCGCATACGTCGGCGATGGCCTGCATCCAAACTGGATTTTTGGTTCCACCTCCGACAAGCATAATGCGCCCAATTGGCAGTCTATGCTCTCGCTCGATAATGTCGACATGGGATGCAACGGTATACGCGACGCCTTCCAAGGCGGCGCGAACCATATGGGCTCGCGTATGCCTTCCGGTCAGGCCAAAGAAGACGCCGCGCGCCTCGGGATCGTTGAGCGGAGTACGCTCCCCCGCAAAGTACGGCAGGCACAGGAGCCCATCGGCACCCGGCGCCACACCGGCGGCATCATGCGCCATAACCGTATATGCATCGGGGCCACCGTGGCCCTCGGCCTCTACGGCGTCGCGATACAGCTCTTGGCGCAGCCACGATGTGAGCGCACCCGCCGTATTGGTCCCCGCGCAGATCCCGTAAGTTCCGGGAATGATAAACGTCCCCGGCCACAGGCGGGCATCATCAATCATATGATCAGCTAGGTAGATGAAATACGCCGTGCTCCCCAACTGAACCATCATATCGCCGGGACGGAATACACCCGTCGAAATGGCCTCGGCACCAGAGTCGCCCGTTCCCACTAAGACAGGTGTCCCTGCCGCGAGCCCCGTCGCCTCAGCCGCACGCTGCGTAATCACCCCGGCAATATCAGTAGCCGACATTACCTCCGCCATCTGGTCAGGCCGGCAGAAACGAGCACATTCCCGAGCATCAACCTTCCAAGTAAAGCGGTCGTATAGGGGAAGAAAATCCTCCGCCAAATAACGGTCCACCGTAAAACGCCCCGTCAACTTTGCGCATAGAAACGACGACGCCGTCAGGAACTTCGCGGCACGTTCGTGCACCTCGGGCATATTCTCCTTAAACCACAAGATCTTAGGAGCAATATCTGACGAACAGGGATCGTGCCCGAAAAGCTCGCGTGCGCGATCTGACCCATATTCGGAAAGAAGCTCGTCAATCTGCGGCTTCGAACGCGCATCGACTCCATACAAAATCGCGGGCGCCAGCGCGTTGCACTCGGTATCGACCGGCACACAGTCACAACCCAATGCGGAAAGGCCCACGCATCCGATCTGTGCCGCGTTAACCCCCGATCGCGCCACCAGCTCGCGCGACAAGCGGCAAAAATCGCCCCACCAAACTGCCTCCGCATCATGCTGGTACCATCCGTCACACGGATTGTCCGTCTCATGTCCACAAGAGGCTTGGCAAACGATGTTGCATCGATCATCGATTAAAACGCCTTTAGAGGCGCTTGTCCCAATATCAATACCCAGATAGAGCGCCATAGGTGCCTACTCCCCTCGCGCCGTACGAGCAGCAGCCATAAAACGAGCCACCCGCTCAACATCGACCGGGGCATCCAGCTTTCCGTCGCGCTTTAAGCACGTGCCGACAAACGCGCCATCGTAGTGAGCAAATACGTCAGCCACGGTATTTTCGCGACAACCGGTGCCACATACCACAGGTACTTGGCCAACGCGCTCGCGGACCTCATCGGCAAGTTCGCCCGAAGCGCCACGACCGGCAGCCGAACCGCCGATGACCATCGCATCCGGTAGACAATTAAAGAGAAGTGAATCGGCAATGTCCGCAGTCGTGCGGTCGTTGAGATAAACCTCCCCCTCGCTCGTGATGAAGTGAAAAAGCTTGAGGTCGTCCAGGCGCAGCGCCGCCTTGCGACGCATGGTGTGAGCGAAATCTCGGTTAATCAGCCCGAGATCACCGGCCCAGGCACCGCAAAAATTGCAGCGCGTGAACTGCGCGTCGACGGCAGCGCACAGCTCGATTGTGGCATCACCATCGTAAATAGCCTCAGCTCCCCAAGGAGTCGACAGATCATGGGACAGAGCCCCGATTACACAGCCCATCGATGCAAGGGTTGAGGGAGAAACGTGCTGCTCATAGGGCATCGAGAGCTCATTGGTAATCAAAATGCCATCGACACCGCCCCGCTGCAACGCCTCGAGATCGCGCTTGGCGGCTTCCACGACCTGCGACACGCTTCCGCCCGGGTAATACAGCGGATCGCCCGGCAGAGGACGCAGGTGCAGCATTCCGATAACCGGCTTTTCGGTCTTGAACATCGAAGTTAGAAACGACATAACGTGCTCCTTCATAGGGTTATTGCAGGGACGTTACTCCCCCAGCACCTCGACGTACACTTTTCGCTTCTGCGGACCGTCAAACTCCGCAAGATAGATGTTCTGGGCACTTCCGCACACGATGTGGCCATCTTGGACGGGAAAGAAGCAACTGTTTCCACAAATCATGCTCTTGATATGCCCACAGGAGTTGTTGCCGGTGGCTCCATAGCTCGGCAGGAAGTGTGCATGCGCATAGGGGGCATCGAGTGGGGCGATGCGATCAAGCGTCTCCATAAGATCCGTCTCCACGCAGGGCAGCCCCTCGTTTACCACGATTCCACAGGTCGTATGCGACAAAATAACCGCTGCCAAGCCATTGGTCACCGAGCTGCGTTCGATGGCAGCGTGCACGTCTTCGGTAATATCGATGAACTGGTCCGGAGCAGTCGATAGATAGCTCAATGTCTCGAGCGTCACCATGTTCACTCATCCCCTTCAAGAAAACGCAGGGCATTACCCCAGTAGAGCCTTTCTCGCGCATCATCGCGCATGGACACGGTATCGAGCGCCCGCTTGAGTTTGAACGCACGGAAGCGCGGCGTATTGCTGGCGAACATCACTTGATGCGATAGCGCGCGCTCATACCACAGCGGCCCCATATCGACCGTGAAAAGACGCTGCATCATCTCCTCGGGCGAATCGATGTAAGTGATAGAGGTGTCCGTGTAGCAGTTGGGATACTTGAGCAGCATCGCCACGGTCTCGCGCACCCAGGGCCAGCCAAAGTGGGTCAAACTAAAGCGCACATTTGGATGCGTTGCGATTGTGTGCTCAAATGCAAGCGGGTTACTGCGCGAAAGCTCTGCGCCCGGCTCCCAAGACATACCGGCATGGAAAACCACCGGCTTGTTATAGCGCTCGCACAGCTCGTAAAGCGGCTCGGCCACAGCATCATCGGGGGCAAAACCCTGCTTTGCCGGATGCAGGCAAAGCCCCTTTGCCCCCAACTCGGTAAAGGCGCGCTCCAATTCGTCTGCGGCACCGCTCACCTGCGGATCTACGCTCGCAAATCCCCACAGACGATCGGGGTGCGCGGCAACCAGCATGGCAATCTGGTCATTGGTGCCAAAGTGCCCTCCGCATGCCGTGGTTACATCGAGCGGCATGAGCACGCTCTTCCGCACGTCGCAGACGTCCATCTCGACTTGAAGCTCATCCCAATCCATGGGGCCCATATGCCCCATACCAAATTCTCGTGACCAAAAACCGAATCCATCAGGCTCATCACCCGGGGTACAGATCTCGCCGTAGAGCATAGGATGGACCAACATGTCGATAACCATTTCGTACTCCTTTCCAGGCATTTGACCCTAGTACGGCTCAAACGAACCAATCACTCGGGACGACAGCTCAGCGCCCGCCTTCATACACGCCGGAATATCAAGGCCATCGATCACGCCCTTGGTAAACCCGGCAATATACGAGTCGCCGGCACCCACGGTATTAACGACCTTCTCCGCCGGTACGATCCCGCACTCATAGAAGCGCTCACCGTCACAGGCAATGCTTCCCTTCTCGCCAAGCGTGGCAACCGCAACGCGTGGTCCCAATTCCTGCACGTGGCGTACCCAGTCTCGCAGCTCCGGAGTGTCCTCTTCAAACGACATGAACGCATAGTCTACGTAAGGAAAATGAGCCTCGCATGCATATTCGGGATCCTGGCTGAACACCGAGAAGTCCATAACCACCGTCTTGCCCGCATCATGCCATTCGGGCAGAAGGTCCAAACAATTGCCAAACAGGTCGGTATGAATGATGTCGTGCTCTAGGATAAACGCCCGGTCATCTTCATTCGGACGATATGTCTCCATTACGCCATCGATTGCCTCGAGATGCACGCGATCGACGCCGTCTTTCAATGCCATGAGCATCACCGAGGTGTCGCCATCCTCCACCCGCAGATGTGAGATATCGAACCCCTCAGCGGCCAGCGCCTCTCTCATCCTGTCTCCGTACTCGTCCTTGCCGACAACCGACACGGCGGATACCGAAACGCCCATTCGCGCAAGATGGATACCCCAGTCAATGCCATTACCAGTCGGATAGAACACGCCGATGTTTTGATAGACGTCCGCGCAGCAAAAACCAGCCGCACACGCTTTAATGCCCATGGTCTTCTCCAATGTTCAAAAGGGGACCCACCACATGGCGAGCCCCCTTTTCTCGTTTCGCTTATTGTTTTGCATCGGCTGTCCAAGGCCTCATAGCCAGACCGCCGTACGCTTTCTTAAGCTATTCGACGATTGGCGCTCCATGGCCCCAAGATCCTTCCATGCCGCACACGGTCGAGGCAAACCCGGCAGCAAAGTCGAGCGCGCGCTCGATGGCCTCAGCGCCATCCTCACCACGCTTGGCGGAATCGAGATAGCACATCAAAAACGAGGTGAGGAACGAGTCGCCCGCCCCCATGGTGTCCTTCATGTCCGTTACCGGTTTAGCCAGCTGGCGGTAATAACGCTCGCCGTCGTAAGCAATGCAGCCCTCGGCGCCCGCCGTAGCCGACACAAAACGCGGACCCAGGCCCTTCACCCATGCCAGACGCTCGCGAATCTCGTCCTCACTCGCGGCATCCGCCGCACTAAAGAAAGCAAAATCGACGTAGGGCGCAATCTGCTCGTAGTACTCGTCGGTAGAGTCGTCCGAAAAGTCAAAAGAGACCGTGACGCCCGCAGCCTTCAACTTGGGCAGCTCGCGCTCGGTAAAGCAATAGTTGCCCGAATGAACCACATCGAACTGCTTCATGTACGCAAGGTCAAAGCGATCGAGGACATAGCGCGCATCGCCACGGATACCGCCCTCGTTGGAGCCAAGGAAGACACGGTCACCGTCAACGACGGTCACGCGAGCCGCTCCGTTCTCGCCAATCATCTGCTCGCACTTGTCAAGCTCGATACCCTCATCCTCGAGGCTTGCAATGACATGCTCGGCAGCGGCATCATTGCCAAAAATGCCCATGTATGCGGAGCGTGCGGCACCGCATTTCTTGGCATAAACGGCGAAGTTCACCGCATTGCCGCCGGGATACATGGTGTGGATATGCTCGTAGCGATCGACGACGTTGTCGCCAAATCCGAGCGCGTTAACGTTAAATGCCATGGCCTTTGCTCCTTCTAGTACTCGACAACACCCATATAGCGACGGAAATCGGGATCGTGATCAAACACCTTGCCGCGTGCGGCACGCAGCTCGCAGTTCATGGCGTAGAACAGCACCGGGTCCAGATAGGCACGGACGCTCGCCGGCACGGCTTCCATACCGTACTCCTTGGCATCGAGCACCATCAGCGTATCGGTATGCGTCTTAAGGAACGCCAGGGCGCGCTCGTCCATAGCACGGCACTCGCTGGAGCCCATCTGCAGGAAGTAAAAAACGCCATCCTGAGTAGCCTCGAAGGGGCCATGGAAGTACTCGGCAGAGTGGATGTAGCTGCAGTGCTGCCACTGCATCTCCATAAGAGAGCAGATAGCGAAACCGTAGGTCTGGCTAAAGTTGGGACCGCTGCCCAGAATATAGAAGAACTCGTGCTCCTGGCAAAGCTTGGCAAAGCGATCGCCCAGCTCGGCATTTACCTTCTCGCGTGCCGGGGGAAGAATCTTATCCATCTCGGCGATACCGGCATACATATCGGCAAGATCGGCGTAACCCTCCTGCTGATCGAGCAGCTCTGCCGCAAGCGACAGCGAAATGCCAGCGGGGACCTCGGCCTGCGGCACGCCCTCACCCCACGGGTAGACCCACGTGGTCCATTTACCGGTGTCGATCTTAGATCCAGCGTTGTCGGTCTGGGCGATCACCGTAGCGCCGGCAGCAAGGGCAATCTCGCAGCCCTCGACAACCTCAGGGGTGTTGCCACTGTGGCTACAAGCGATGACCAGGGACTTCTCGCCCAGACGACGCGGACGCATGATATCGAACTCGCGAGCCGTATAGATATACGAAGTGAAGGTGGTTGCCTCGCGCTGCAGAAGCTCATGGGCCGGGATCAAATCGATCATGGAGCCACCGCAAGCAATCCAGTAGACGCTGTCGAACTTGCCCTTCTCGGCAATTGCCTCTTTGATCAGATCGTGTGCGTTCATTTCCAGTTCCTTTCTTATTTGGCCCGCAATCAATGACGTTGGTTGCGTGGCCGATAGTTGTTTTAGTCAATCAGATATTTCTCGAATGCGGCCATGTTCTTGGCATCTGCCGCCGCCGGGTCATCGTAGTAACGACCGTCCGTGATTTCCTGGCCCAGCATGCCGTCGAAACCATGGGCGTTGAGCGTGGCGACGAAGGCGTCCATATCGTGCTTGCCATCGCCCCACACCAGATGGCCATACGGGTCACCGTCGATAAAGTGCATCTCGTGAATTGCCCCATCACCAAAGGCGGCAAACCAGTCCTCGAGCGTCTCGCCTGCAACGCCCATCGCGGTTGTATCAACCATGGGCTGTAAGTACGGGCTCGCGACCTCGTCAATCATGCGCTTCGCATCGGAAACCGTCGTCACAAGGTTGCTCTCCTCGGGACGCAGGCTTTCCATCGTGAGCACCAGACCGTGCTCGCCGGCATACTCCGCCAGAATGGACAAGTGCTCGCGGCTGCGCTTCCAGGCTTCCTCGCGGTCCTCGTCCCAGTCGCCCCAGCCCGAGTTGATGGACATGCGGTCGCACCCAAGCACCTCAGCAAGCTCAATGCCGTGCTTAAAGTACGCCAGGCTGCGCTGCTCATGCAGCGGTTTGCGTGCGCAATACTGCCAAGGATAGACAACATTCTCGGGGCACAGAGTACGATACCTAAGCCCACGGTCTGCAGCCTTTTTCGCCAGGACCTCAGCCTCAAAGTAGCCCGTATGGTCGAGCGTCACATGCGGCTCTGCGCACCACAGCTCAATGGACTCAAAGCCCAAGCGCTGCTGCACATCAAGGAAGTAATCGAGCGACCACATGATGTAGTGGATATTCATGCCCGCAATCTGTTCGCGGTGCAGCGTCGGTTTGGATTCAGACATCTTATGCCTCCTTATTTCGATCGAACACGATTTGTCCATCCGACATCGTCATATCAACCGCAAGATCGCGTGCGTCGCGATAATCGAGGTCGAACACATCCCGATCGAGCACGCAGATATCGGCAAGCTTGCCAACCTCAAGCGTACCCAGTTCGTCTTCGCGCATCAGATCGTACGCGCCCCCGGCAGTCCAAGCGCGCAAGAGCTCGACAAGCGTCAGCGTGTTGACCTCATTCACGGGCAGTCCGTCGGCGAAGAATCCGCCGCACGCGCTGTAGATTGACTCGCCCAGGCTCGGAATCAGCAGCGGCAGATCCGTGCCGCAGCACACTGTGCATCCGGAATCTTCCATGCCGCGGCGATTCCAGCTGTGCAAAAGTCGCGTCTCACCAATTTGTCGACGCATCATCGACAGGCAATCCTCGCGCCGGTCCAGCGTTAGAATCTGCGGATAGACCTCGCAAATTCCACCTAACTTGCCAAACTCGACAAGATCGGTCGGGTCAGAGTTCTCGAGATCGGTAATCGCATGGCGGCGAAGCATCCGTCCATGCTCGTCTCGAGGCAGCGAGGCATAGAGCGCCACGGTGCGACGAACGGCGCCATCGCCCTGGCAATGCAAGGAATATCGGAAGCCGTCAGCATCAATTGCACGCAGCTCGTTCTCAATCAGATCCCACTCTGGCTCCTCGACGACCGTCTTGCCGGCAGCGCCCGCATCGGCCGAGTCCTCATAGGGGTCTATCATCTCGGCAAGCCCCACCCATACGCCGCGATCGGTCATACGGTTGAAGCCAGAAAAACGAACGAACGGTCCCCGGAAGCGCTCTCGCGCCTCGCGGGCATATGCCAGATTTGCACCGGCGCCCACCGGCTGCGACATCATAGAGACGCGAACCGTCAGCTCACCAGATTCCTCACGGCGAGCCATTTCGTCGGCAAAGCCGTAGTAGTCATCAAACGCCATCTCCTTGATGGCGGTAACGCCGCGCTCGTTAAGCATGCTCATGTAGTCCGAATACCCCGCACGCACCTCGGGCAGCGCGAGGAAATCGCTCATCATGCGCCAGATCTTCTCGGCATAGCACGCCTGGGGTGTAAAGCCGTATCGCGCACTGGCAGCAGCATTGAGAACGCAGGTCTCCGCTCCCGGTGTAAAGCAGACGACGGGGATATCGCCAAAACAATCGTCAAACACAGCTGCCGTATTTGCATTCTCGGCATCCGATGCCAACGTTTCGGGTAGGTTGTGGCCAAAAGCCGCCGCGCAATCCGGATGATCTTCTTTCCATGCACGCAAGAGCGACACAGCCTCTTTGGCATCAGCGATGCCGGACAGATCAGACCCCAACGTCCGCAGCGCCCAACCTGTATAGAAGGTATGCACATCGATCAGGCCAGGCATGACAGTGCGGTCGCCCAGGCCAACTACCTCGTCCGCCTGGGTCAAATACGAAGCTACCTCACACTTGGTGCCAACAGCCTCAATTCGATTACCACGGACCGCTACGAAACCTTCAAACGGCAGGTCCCCCGTACCGGTAAAGACGCTCTTAGACGTCAGGACCGTCAAACGATCAGACATCACAACCACCTACACCGGAAGCATGCCAGAGATTGCCGTTACGATCAGGCCAAAGACGACCATAAAGATGAAGAACTTCCAAATGGTCTTCCACCATTGGCCAAACGAAATCTTAGCCACGGCAAGGCCGGCGACCGTCATGCCCGCCACGGGGCTGATGGTGTTGATGGTCTGGTTGGCAAACTGGAGCGCGGTGACGGCCGCCTCGGGATTGAGGCCCATGAGCTCGGTCAGGGAGCCCATAACGGGCATGGTGAGCGCCGCCAGGCCAGAACTCGAGGGAACCAGCAAAGAGAGCAGACCAAGGACGATATACATAAACGTGGTGTAGACGGCGGCGGGTGCACCGGCGAGCGCGGTAGCGAGCGCCTGGAGGATGGTGTCGATGATCATGCCGCCCTCGGCGATGACCAGAATACCGCGAGCGATACCGATAACGATGGCAGCGTACGCAAAGTCGGCGAGACCCTTAACGAACTCCTCTGCGATTGTCTGCTGGTCAAGACCGCCCAGGATACCGGCAAGCAAGCCCATGCCAAGGAACACGGCGGAAATCTCATTCATGTACCAGCCCTGGGTAACAAGACCCCAGACGATAATGCCCATACCGCAAGCAAAATCGATAAGCACGAGCTTCTGACGGATAGTGAACTCTTCCTCGATGGAGGCATCGGTCACGGAAAACTCAATACGCTTGAGCTTATCGTCCTCGTACACAATGGACGACTCGGGGTTTTTCTTGACGCGCATGGCGTAGCGCATGGCCCATGCGATACCGACGGCAGTGAAGATGACCCAAGAAACGGCGCGCAGCCACAGTTGCGGATTACCCTCGATGCCAATGATGCCTTGGGCGATCAAAACATTAAACGGGTCGATGGTCGAAGCACAATATCCCAGGTTAGGACCAAGGAAGCAGATGATGAATGCCGTCATCGAGTCATAACCGATACCCATCATGATGGGAATGAAGATGGCATAGAACGGCAGGGCTTCCTCAGACATACCAAACGTAGTGCCGCAAATGGACAGCAACGTCATCGTGATGGGAATGATGAGGATGTCCTTGTTCTTGAGCTTTTTAATCACACGGCTCATGCCGGCATTCAAAGCGTTGGTCTTGGTGATGATCGCGAACGATCCGCCAATCAATAAGACGAACGCAACGACGTCGGCAGCCTCTTGGATACCCTTGGTGGGCGCTTGCAGAACCGCGAAGATATCCTGGCCCAGATTGATGGTCTCGCCGGTCTCGGAATCGGTGTAGTTCTTATCGACCTGTTCATAGGTTCCAGCAACGGCGACTTCACGCTCGCCCGCCGCTGTCGAAATCGTCTTGCGCTGATACTGACCAGAGGGAACGATCCAAGTCAGGACCGCAAAGACAACGATCAGCAAGAACATGATCGTATAGACATGCGGTAATTTGAACTTAAAACGTCTGTTTGTCTTCTTCGCCTTCGTATCTGACATAGATACCTCCAAAGAACTCGAGACTGCATCGCATCTCGCTTCAACGTTTGCATAAGGCAAACGTTCTATGACGTCCCATAGATTACCAGCAGCTTTTTCCTTCATCAAGATAATTTCAAACTGATTGCCGCAACGCGGTTGAACGGTTGTGTTCGCGCCGTGAACGGTATGGAAACGCCCGGTGAGATGATCCACCGGGCGCTTCCATTCGCAATGTCCTAGATGTCAAAAACGTAGCGAGACCCAACGATCCGCTGACGACCGATGATAAACGGCCGTCGCTGCTCATCGAAAAAGAAGGCTTCCATATAAAACAAGGGTTCGCCAACGGGAACTGCCAACAGCCGAGCGACCTCGGGCGACGCGCACGCGATCTCGAGCGTGCACGGGTCGGTAAACGTGGGCGTGCGGCCCGTCCGGTTGCGCACGAACTCAAAAATGGATTGGTTAGATAGAGGTGCCGTTGATAGATAGGCGTTGTCCTCGTAAACGTATATGTTGTTCTCGAGCATGACGGGGACTCCATCGGCAGTACGTACACGCTCAACGCAAATCAAATCAGTTCCAACGGGAACACCAAAGAACTGCGCTTCGGTAGAATCTGCCGGCAGTATCTTTCTCGAAATGACGCACGCCCCCGGCTCCATTCCGTTAACGCGGCATGCGTCCGAAAAACTCTGGACGTCATCCTTCTGGCGAATCTTGCGCTTAAGCTTGGGGGCATTGACAAACGTGCCTTTCCCCTGCCGCTTCGTTAGATAGCCCTGCTGGACGAGCTCCTCAATAGCGCGTCGCACGGTAACGCGGCCAACTTTATAGCTCTCAGCCAATTCGAATTCGTTGGGTATCCGCGCGCCTGCCTTGTAGGCACCGGAGTTGATTTCGTTTTTAATGATATCAATAACCTGTTGGTACAGCGGTATCGCTGCTTTACCATCAGTTAGCCCTTCAGTCGGTGGCATATACCCTCTCCCAGCACAATTAAGTCTAAAACGGGCTTAAGGGCATTCAGCAAGTCCTTAAGCCCGCATTAGCATAAAGTATGCTTGCTGCCGCACCAAAATGTCGGGTATTTACTCATCAGACCCGAAAAACGCGCAACTACCTCACCCCTAAGAAAGCGCGAGCAGCTCCGGCAGCTGGTCGATAATCTTGTCCGCGGCATCCTGGCTAAAGCCAAAGCGCTCCTCGCGCTTGGCAATGACTGTCAGGCCGGCTCGCTTGCCGGCAGTGATACCAGGCACCGAATCCTCGACGCAGCAGCAGCGATTCGCGGGCAGCCCCAGCAGGTCCAGCGCATGCAGGTAGATGTCGGGCTCGGGCTTGCTCTCCTTAAACTGCTCGCCGCTCACCACATACTCAAAGGCATCCGACAGCCCGCACGCATTGAGCACTTCCTCGATGCTATCCATGGGAGACGAGCTGGCAAGCGCCACGCGAACGCCACGGCGCGGCAGCTCTCGAATCGTATCCACGGCGCCTGGGTTAATCAAAGCCTGATAGTCGCGCGGACGCTCATGCGCCCACTCGTCCCAACGGGCCAACGCTTCCTCGCCAGTGAAATGCCCCTTACCGGCGCGCTCAAACCAATCGACCAGCATATGCAGGAAGAACTGATGCGAGGTACCGACCTGCCCATTCAACTCCTCTTGAGTCAGGCTAAGCCCAAGCTCCTTGGCAAAAGCTGCGGTCTCGCCCAGGTAGTAATACTCGGTATCGACAATGACGCCGTCCATGTCAAAGATAACGGCGTCGAACGGAAATGCGGACACGGCACCCTCCCTAACAAAAGGACGCCCGCAAGCAGGCGCCCGAGCCATGCATTAATCGGCGATTCTAACCCAGCAGCTTATCCAGCGCCACCGCAATGCCGTCTTCGTTGTTATCGGCGGTCACCATCTGGGCTACAGCCTTAACCTCTTCGACGGCGTTACCCATGGCAACACCGGTGCCGGCCCACTCAATCATGGACTTGTCGTTCTGGCCGTCGCCAAACGATACGACCTCACTGGCATCGATGCCGAGCTTGGGCAGGGCACCCTCGAGTGCGCGGGCCTTGTCGATACCGGGCGCCGTGTACTCAAAGTACCAGTCGGCCGTAAACATGCCCGAAAGCGTCTGCTTAAAGGGCGCATACATCTCCTCGTAATGCGCCTGCAGGTAGGCCGGATCGCCCGCCGTCAGCAGCTTGTCCACGGGATAAGCATCAGCGACCTCATGCAGGCTCTCCACCTCGCGAATCTTAAGATCGCACGCGTCGCGCTCATACTTGACGATATTCTTCTGCGAGCCGTCAGGCAGCGTGATCATGCAATGGTACGAGTCCTCGACGTGCAAATCGCGACCGAGCGAAATCATAGGGATCACGTCAAAATTACGCAGGTGGTCAATCAGGCGATGCAATTCGTCGGCAGGCATAGCCTGATCGAACAGCACCTCGTCGGTCTGGGCATCGACGACGTGTGCGCCGTTAAAGGCCACCAGCAGACCGTCATGGTTTTGAAGGTCGAGCTCTTGCGCCAAGGCGTGCAGCCCCCATGCGGGACGGCCCGAAGCCAAAATGAGCTTAATTCCCGACTCCTGCGCCGCGAGCAGCTTCTCGCGCGTACGCGGGCTAATCACTTTCTGATCGTTGGTGAGCGTACCGTCGATATCCATCGCGATGGCTTTGATTGCCATATATGCCTCCCTGTCATTGAACAACCTTGTCTGAGCCATCATACAGAACACCCATCGCGACTCCGTTTACAACGGGAAAAATGTCATATTGTCCCGAACATGAACGGCGTGTGGTCGTGAAGCTTTATCGCTCAGGTCAAATACGTCTGCTAGCGACGCTCATCCGTCGGTGCGCCCTCGACGATCGCGATGCCCGCCGATGCACCTAACGCGCTGGCGCCGGCCTCGATGAATGCGCAAGCCTCTTCGTAATTATGGATACCGCCCGCCGCCTTGATTGCCACGGCATCGCCGAGCACCTCGTGCATCAGCCGCACGTCCTCGAGCTTAGCACCGCCAAAGCTTCTGCCGGTCGATGTCTTAAGGAATCCCGGCTTGGCCTCCAGCGCGATCTCGCATACACGGCGCTTGGCGGCGTCGTCGCCGTCCAGCTTGCACATCTCGACGATTACCTTGTCAGTGATGCCATGCGCGCGACAAAAATCAGCAATGGTAGTCATCTCGCGCTCGATGGCATCAAAATCGCGGTTCTCGATCGACCCCTGATTCAAAACGTAGTCAATCTCGGTAAAGCCACACGCAGCGTATTCCTCAAACCTCGCAAGCTTCTCCTCAAGCGTCATAGTGCCCTGGGGAAAGTCGATAGCGCCGGCAAGGATGATGTCAGAGCCCTCGAGCATGGCGCGGCCCGTCTCGTACTCCTGCAGGTTCGCAAATACGCAGCGAAAGTTGTACTTTAACGCCTTCTCGACATACTGCTCAAACGTGTCCTCGGGGGCATCGATATAGTCGATGTATTTATTGATGGGTTTGGCAAGCGTCATGCTGGGCCTCCTTGTTCAGGGCTGACAACCGATTCGTGGTTTCACGCGAAAAACCACGTTCAATGTACGCCCGGCATGCAAGGACAGCGTCCGCATTCCGACAAGTGGTATGAAATTAGCCGTAGACGTATAATTTACGGACAGCGAATGGCACCGCACGCGGATGCCGACAGCAAGACATCCCCCCCCCTCAATACACCCTCATGCCCCTTTACTGTTTGCGACCAGAAATGATG
>CABSNS010000008.1:0-15673 GCA_902479105.1 uncultured Collinsella sp.
GACGCCAAGGTCGAGAAGGTCGACGGCTCCAAGGAGTACGCGCTCGTCAAGGACGGTACGCTGACCGTCGGCACCTCTGCCGAGTACGCTCCGTTTGAGTACAAGGATGACAACGGCGATTATCAGGGCTTTGACCTTGAGCTCATCAAGGCTATCGGCGACAAGCTGGGCCTGGATGTCGAGTACGTCAACAATGACTTCGACACACTCGTACCCGGTGTCGCTTCGGGCGCTAAGTACGACGTCTCCATCGCGGCTATCACCGACACGCCCGAGCGTGAGAAGGAAGTCACTTTCTCCGATTCCTACTACATGGACGATCAGGCTATCGTGACCAAGGTCGATAACACCGACATCACGGCCGACAACTACAGCGAGAAGCTCAACAATGCCGACGCTACCATCATCGTTCAGTCTGGCTCGACCGCCGAGTCCTTTGCCCAGGAGAACTTCCCCAAGGCCAAGATCGTCCCCTACAAGGACGCTACCGAGTGCTTCAGCGCCCTGCAGTCCGATAAGGGCGACGCCGTAGTCACCAACCGCTCCGTTGCCAGCCAGCTGACCGCCGAGCAGTTCAACACCTGCCAGACCATTAAGCAGATCAGCACCGGCGAGGAGTACGCCATCGCCATCAACCAGGGCAACACCAAGCTCAAGGACGACATCAACCAGGCCATCAAGGACCTGACCGACGACGGTACCGTCGATGCCCTCATGGCTAAGTACAACATCAAGTAAATAGATGCTTGATTGCGTGTAGGCCCTTTCCGTTTTGCGGAGAGGGCCTTTGCGCTTCTCTCGACGGAGAGTGTTTCCGTCTTGTTTTGCCGGCAACTTCTACGATAGGAGCCACCTTGTCTCAATTGAACGAAGGGGCTTCGGAGCAGCGTTTTCCACTGCCCGCCTTGCTCCAAAAGCTAGCCTGCGTCATGGCCGTGGCGCTCGCGCTGGTGTGCGCGGGGGCATATGCGCCCACGACCGCCCAGGCGCTTGAGACCGCAAAGATTACTGCCCGACCCAACACCGGTTCGGGCAGCGCTGTGGTCGGCGGCACCGAGACGCGCATTACCTGGGAGGTCCAGGCCGATGCCGACGAGGAGCTGAGCGGTCTTTCGCTGACGTTTGTCGACGGCACGACGTTTGGTACCGATGACACGCGATTGACGATGCTCTCGGGCGAGGACCTCATGGATCGTACGCCCATGAAGCCAACGTGCAAGGCTGACGGCCAGACGCTCAAGATCGACTTTGGCGAGACGGCGCCTGCCGGCGGCTTTTTCCGTGTCGAGGTCTACGGCGTGACGTTTCCCGTCGAGGGCGGCGAAGAGGCCTTTAGCGGCACCTATACGCTCGCCGACGGTTCGACCAAGAAGATTTCCAAGATTCCTTCCGTCGAGATTAAGGGCGTGACGGCATTCGATAACTTCCTGGCCGACCTTAAGGAGCAGCCGTGGGTCGAGGCATGGAATTCCAACATGTTCCTTCGCCTGTTCCTGAACCCGGTCATTTTGGTCCAGAGCCTGCCGATCGTCTTCAAGGGCTTCCTCATGTCGCTCTCGATCGTGCTCGTGGCGTTTCCGCTGGCCATTCCCTTTGGCTTTGCGCTGTCGCTCATGCGCATCTCCAAGTCGCGCATCCTGCGTTGCCTTGCCGGCATCTATGTGAATATCATCCGCGGTACGCCGGCGTTCCTGCAGATCTACATTGCATTCTTTGGCCTGCCGCTGGCCGGCGTCAAGGTGGACGACTACGTCTTGGGCGTTATCGTCATGGCCATGAACTCGTCCGCCTACCTGTGCGAGATTTTCCGTGCCGGTATTCAGTCGATCCCCAAGGGCCAGAACGAGGCTGCTCGCTCGCTGGGCATGAATGCCTTCCAGACACTGCTCTACGTTATGATTCCGCAGACGTTCCGCAATGTCCTGCCTACGCTGACCAGCGAGTTTATCCTGCTTTACAAGGATACGTCGCTGCTCGCGGCCGTGGGCGTGGTCGAGATCGTCATGAACGCCCGCACCATCGTGGCCACGACGGGCTCCATCACGCCGTACGTGGTTGCCGCGCTGTTCTACCTGGTCATCACCCTGCCGCTTGCGCGCTTGGTGAGCGGTCTTGAGGCGAGGCTGCTGGGTACAGCCGAAACCAAAAAGAAGCGTCCCACCAAGAGCGCCGGACAGGTCGTCGCGACGCCCGCCGATCACATCGCCGGTCTGTAAGGAGGTCCTATCATGAGCGAAACCAATAACTCGAACGAGGTCGTCGTCAGCATCAAGAATCTCCAGAAGGCCTTTGGCGATAACGTGGTCCTGCGCGATATCGATCTGGATGTGCACAAGGGCGAGGTCGTCGTAGTCCTGGGTCCTTCGGGCTCGGGCAAGTCGACGATGCTTCGCTGCATCAATCGTCTGGAGCATCCCACGAGCGGCTCGATCATCGTTGAGGGCGTGGATGTGTGCGCCAAGGGTGTCGACCTCAACAAAGTGCGCACGCACTTGGGCATGGTCTTTCAGCAGTTCAACCTGTTCCCGCACCTGTCAGTCAAAAAGAACGTCATGCTCGCGCAGCAAAAGGTGCTCAAGCGCAGCAAGGAAGAGGCCGAAAAGATTGCCGTCGAGGAGCTGACCAAGGTCGGTCTTGCCGAGCGTATCGACTTTATGCCGAGCCAGCTTTCGGGCGGTCAGCAGCAGCGCGTGGCCATCGCCCGTGCCTTGTCGATGAACCCTCACGTCATGCTCTTTGACGAGGCTACGTCGGCGCTCGACCCCGAGCTCGTCCGCGACGTTCTGGGTGTCATGCGCGACCTGGCACGCGACGGCATGACCATGATCGTCGTGACGCACGAAATGGGCTTTGCCCGCGACGTCGCCGACCGCGTTGTCTTTATGGACGGCGGCGTTATCGTGGAGGAGGGCACGCCGAGCGAGGTTTTCGACCATCCCAAGAGCGAACGCACCAAGGCGTTCTTGGGCAATATCTCGTAGCGGCGCATCGAGGTTGTCGATATAACAAACGGGGACCGGATAGTATCCGGCCCCCGTTTTTGTTTGGGCATGAGTGACTGTTGCTATGCGGTACTCGGCTGTCAGTTGCCTTGCGGCTTTCTGACGGCTTCGTTAGGCCAGCTCCGCTCCCAGGGCCTTGCAGGCCGCTTCGCCCTCATCATCGGGGGCGTCGTAGCAGATGACGGAATCGACGACGTTAACACCCGCCTCGTCGGCGTCCGCCTTCCAGTTGTCCATCCATTCGCCCTCGGCCCACGAATAGGAGCCAAAGAGGACGACCTTCTTGTCACCGAGGGTCTCCTTGACCTCGTCCCACATAGGCTGGAACTCGTCATACTCAAGCTCCTCGGAACCCATGGCGGGGCAGCCGAAGGCGAAGGCATCATAGTCGGTGGCCTTGTCGGCAGAGAAGTCGGCGCAGGAGATGACCTCTGCCTCGGCGCCGGCACCGCTTGCGCCCTCGGCGACGAGGTTTGCCATGGCCTCGGTGTTGCCCGTGCCGCTCCAGTAGACGACTGCAATCTTGCTCATGTGTTGTCCTTTCGGTTGTACGGCGTGCGGCCGCGTTTTGTATGCTCTATCGGGTTGCCTGGACAAGTTGTCCCAGGGTGCAGCCCTGTTGATAGATGTAGGTAAGGTATTGCGTGCATGCGCGATAGGAATCGAAGGTCGTGAGCGCCTGCTCAACGTTTGTGTATACCTTCCATGCGCCAAAGACCTTATAGTTTTCGCCGTGCTGGACGATAAACTGATGGACATCTTCGTAGGGATAGCCCAAGAAATAGCCAATTTCGTGGGGGAACTCGCACGTGCAGCCCGTATCGCAGTGTCTATTTCGCGCGAGTGCGCAGACGCTGCCGTCATAGGCGCTTTCTGCGGCATTACTGCTCGCCAACGTGATGCGCGCGGCGAGATGCACCAGGGATGCAGGCAGGTTGTGGACATCGTAGCCTTCGGCGATAAGCGCCGTCGTGGCGCGGGGGTCGGAGAGATATCGCATGAGGTCCGCAGGGCGGTACACATAGATGAGCGCTCCGCAGGGGCGCCAGACCAAAACGCTCATATGGATCCCGAGCGGCTGGAGCTCGCGGTTGCATTGGGCTATGACGGCGAGCAGGCGAGAGCGTCGCTCTTCGATATGGGCGGCGCCGGGTTTTCCGTTTTGGTTGGCGTAAACGCCGGGATAGGTAAAGAGCGAAGCCGGCTTGATACCTGCGAGCGTAGGGGAGCAGTTGCGCACGACCGCTGCCTGAAACGTTGGAATGTCTATGGTTCGAGTCACGGCGCTCCTTACGGATCTAAACTGTTAGCCTAGAAAAACTTATACACGAAAGTAAGCCATGGTCAACTAAAAAGTTTGAAGAGGGAAACTAATTGACCGAACGGACATGATTTTGGGTTAAGATGAGGACACCCCATGGGGGTATTTAGATAGGGCTACTTGAAAGGGGATCGCATGAGTGACTTGCTCAACCCTGCGAATCTCATCGTGCTGGCCGTCATTGCCGTCGGCATGTTTTTTGGACTGCGCCGCATTGCCGCTTCGACACATGGGAAGAGTTGTTGCAGCGATGGCGCGAGCGGCAAGAAAGCCAAGAGGGTTGTGGTGGCAGACACCGACGAGTCCCACTACCCCTATCGTGAGGAACTCCTTATCGGCGGCATGAGTTGCGACGGCTGCGCCCGGAATGTGACGAATGCCCTCAATGCGCTTGATGGCGTGTGGGCTACGGTGACGTATGCGGACCACACGGCACGCGTGCACTCGAAGCGCCCGGTTGATCGCGACACACTCGAGACGGCGGTGAGGGGTGCGGGCTATTACGTTATGAAAATGTAGGCGTTGCCCTCTCCGGTGGGTACCAGCCTCCTGCCCATTGTGACTATCGGCATCCAAAAATTTGCGCAAAAATAACCTTTAGATGCGGCAAAAGTGGAGTTTGGTGACGGTTTGCGCGGAATTCGCTACCAATCGAGCATCTATTAACCCGTCCAAAAAGTTTCAGGTGTATATTTATACGCTGATTATTGCTGTGCTCAGATTGCAATTAACCGTGGACAGAAATGAAGAATGCTAAAACTGGGCTTTAGGACAGGGGAGGCTATAACCTTATGAGACGAGTGGGAACACTTGGCTTGGTGGCAGCGCTTGCCGCTATCTTGGTATCGCCGCTGCCGGCGCACGCCGAAGACGCATCGGGTGCCGTTACCTACAATGCGGGAAATGGGTATTCCTTTGAGAAGCTCTCGCATCCTACGGTAGGAACGTCGCAGCCGGATGGCATCGTCGACTACCAGGGTGACGGTGCCGTTGCCGTTCCGGGCGCCGATGGTAACACGGCCAACAACGAAGGCGATCGAGGCCAGAGCTACACTTGGGCGGCTGCGAGCTATGGTGACTGGCTTTATGTGGGCACCTGCTATGCGGCGATGGGCAACACGCTTACGCTCATGAACGGCACGCTGGGCGATTCCTTTGATGCCGAGACCATGCGCCTGACGCTGGAGGCCATGTTTAACGGCACCTTCTTCTATGGACAGCAGAAGGAGGACGGCACGGCCGACAAGGACAGCGGTGGCATCTTGGTCAAGATCAATACCAAGACCGGTGAGACCAAGCTGCTGCTCTCTGATTCGCTCAACGGCGTCGCTCCTTTGTTCCGCAATGCCGTGAGCTATAAGGGCAAGCTCTATTTCTGCGGCAGCGTCAGAACCAATGGCGGCAAAAGCGGCCTGCCTGCTGTATATGAGATCGATCCTAAGACGGATGAGTGGAAAGTTGTCTATCAGGGGCTTTCGAGCATGCAGGATTACGGTGCTGCCTATAAGCAGGGCATTTCTACTGGTATCCGCGGCATGTGCGTTCATGATGGCCAGCTCGTCATCAGTAATGTGGGTAAAGACGCGGCCGGTAACTTTGTGTCGACAATCCTGACGTCGTCTGACCCCTCGAAGGGCCAGGACAGCTTCACCGAGATTGCCAACTCGGAGACGCTGTTTGGCTATCCGGCGATTCGCTATCAGGACAGCATCTACGGCGGTGCCATTTGGGATATGGTCTCGTACAATGGCCATCTCTATGCGACCATCTGCACCGGTACGCCCGAGAACGCTCCCGATGATAATTCCATGCAGTCGTTTGCCATGGTCCGTGGCGACAAGAACGCCGACGGCAGCTATACGTGGACTCCGATTGTCGGCGACCAGGAGGCGGACGGTGCAAGGTACTGCTTTGGCATCGATCCTGCCCGTACCCGTTCTGGCGCTGCCAACCTCATCGTCTACAACGACTACCTCTATATCGGTGAATACAACGACGAGGAGATTGCTCTCGAGCGTATCCTGTTCAACAAATCAAACACCGAAGAGAGCGGCAAGAGCAGCATGGGCGGCGTTGACTGCTCGTTTGTGAATGCCAATCTTGAGCAGTCGGTCAACATCTATCGCATGGACAAGGACGAGAACATGGAGCTCGTCGTTGGCGATCGCACCGACATGTTCCCCGAGGGCGGTATTTCCGGCCTGACTTCGGGCTTTGGCCGAAACGAGAACCAATACATTTGGCGCATGCAAAAGTTCGACGGCAAACTGTATATCGGTACCTTTGATACCGCGAGCCTGCTTGAGCCGATCGGCCAGTTCTCTAATGGCGACATTATCGACATGACGCCCGAGGAGTGGTCCTCTCAGGTTCAGCGCCTTAGGGACCTGCTCAATCACCTGCTCGACAAGAAATCGCCTGACGACCCCATCGTTCCCGTGAACACGCTTGCGGACGATGATTCAAACGAGGCCGCCGAGGTCGATGACGAGAAGGCTGAGGCCGTCGAGGTCGACGACGAGAAGACCGAGGTTGCTAAGGGCTTTGGCGATCTGAGCGATGCGCTGGAGGATGCCACGGGCGATCTTTGCGATCAGGCCGCGACGATGTCCGCGGACGTTGAGGACGACGCCGCTTATGTCCAGAAGATCGATAGCGAGATTGCGTACTTCAAGTCCTTTGCCGATCAGTATCAGGACATGCTCGATAGCTATGAGAGCCTGAAGCAGCAGTACGAGGATGCCTATGGCACCGAGCTGCCGGGCGATATTCAGGATGCATTCGATAAGCTGCTGAGCGAGGAGAACCTCAAGAAGCTGCAGAGTGTCCTTACTTGCATGTACTACCTGCACGATGCCGAGCGTGGCTTTGATATGTATGTGACCGAGGACGGCGTGAACTTTACAACGCTGACGACCAACGGCTTTAACGATCCGTATAACCATGGTCTGCGCACCTTTGCGGTGACCAACCAGGGTCTGTGCCTTGGTACCGCCAACCCGTTCTATGGCTGCCAGGTCTGGATCCAGCGCAAGGAGAATTCGGAGAATCCGGTCGAACCCGGTACTCCGGATCCGACGGAGCCCACGGATCCCTCGCAGCCGGGTGGTGGCGATCAGCCTGGTGGCAGCCAGACGGGCGGTAACGACCAGTCGAGCAGCACCACGACCACTGTCACGACGACCGCTAAGAAGACTCCGAAGGACGGCTCGCTGCCTCACGCTGGTGACTCGACCCTCACGCTGGTCTTGGGATTGCTGGTTGCAGCTGCCGCAGTGCTTGGCATTGCTCTCGTCTTGCGCAAGCGTTCTCGTCGTTAGACTCGACCACGCAGCTCGATGCCTTGGATATCGTCGAAGTTGATGGCGATATCCCTGAGTTTGAGCAGCTTGAATGCGGGTAACACTTCGTCGAGAATGCCCGTGCGGCTACGATAACCGTACGTATCGTAATAGGTGACACGCACCAAGTCGCCACGTTTGAGGCCCTCGAGCTTTTGCGAAAGCTCGAGGGCTTTTTCTTCTGTGAGCTCGCATTTGGGCTCAGCGGTGATCTCTTGTTTACGCACGAGTTCGTAGTATCCCGTGAGGGCGGCAAAGGGCATAAACTGCGCGGCACGGCCGGCGCGGACGGCGCCGTTGGCGGTGAGCTTGGGGTCGGCGGATCGACGTCTTCCCTCGGGGTCCGCCAGACGCTCGAAGGCGGTCGGCGGGCGCACGGGCTGTTGTTTGGGTTTAGGCACGGTGTCCTCCAACTTGGTCGTTGCGTTCGCGTGCGGTGGCGCCGGCGGTAAAGCTTAATCCTTTGACGAGCGCGTTCTTGCCGTATTTGCCTTTTACGGCCAACACGGCGCGCGCCAGGTCGCGCTCGCGCTCATCCGCCTCGACATCGCTGAACAGATCGATGGTGGCAAATTCTTCGGGCACCAGATTGCCAAATCCCAGGTTGATGCGTTTGACCGGTCGTTTGGGATCGACAGTCTGCGCCCAGAGCTCATCGAAATAGCCCATGATCTTCTTAAACGAATTGGTGCGCTCGGGCAGCTTTCGCGAAGCGTTGGAGTGCGCAAAGAGTGCGGCGTAGCCACCGCGCGGTTTACCGCCATGCTCTCCCACAAAGATGCCATCGATTGCCTGCGCCTCACGTACCAGTCGGCGCCGTTCGTCATTGTGCTGGACGGGCTTGGGCGCACGGGGTGCGAGCTCAGGACCGGCGGTCGCGGTGGGTTCGATGCTCGACGTGCTCGAACGCAAATGCCCGCATCCGTCTACATATTGCGCTGTGCCGCTGGCGTCGAGGCGGCGTATGTCGGCGCGCTCGCTCGCGTAGCCTACAAAGAGCGAGATGCTGTCGCACACCACGTGCTTATCGACTAAGTCCAACACGGCGTTGTCGACCATCTCGCGCAAGACGGTGTAGGCCTGCTCGTAGGCATAGCCCTTCGAGAGCACCTGTCCTGTGGTGGTCGAAGTTGCTTGCGGGCGATAGGCTTGGATATCGGCGATGGTTGTCGGCTCGCGCCCGAAGGCGTGGTCGATGAGATATTCGGCATTAACGCCGAGTTCGTCGTAGAGCAGGTTCTCGTCGAGTGCGGCGACGCCCATCAGGTCGTAGACGCCGTATTTCTCGAGACGGGCCGCCACACCGGGGCCGATGCCCCAGATGTCGGTGATGGGGCGATGGGGCCAGATCTCCTTGCGAAAGGTCTCGTCGTCGAGTTTGCCGATGCGACTGGGCACGTGCTTGGCGGTGATATCAAGTGCAACCTTGGCCTGGAATAGGTTGGGGCCGATGCCGACCGTCGCCGTGATGCCGGTACGCGCCAAGACCTCGTCACGCAACATGCAGGCGAAGCCTTCCTCATCGGTGTGATAGAGGTCCAGATAGGGTGCCACGTCGATAAAGCATTCATCGATTGAATAGACGTGAATGTCTTGCGGACTCACGTATTCCAGGTAGATGCCGTAGATTTGCGCCGACACCTCCATATAGTGCTGCATGCGCGGTACGGCCTTGATGTAGTCGATGCCGTCGGGAATCTCGAATAGACGGCAGCGGTTGTGTATTCCAAGGTCCTTCATAGCCTGCGTGATGGCGAGGCAGATGGTCGTGCGCCCGCGCGATTCGTCGGCAACGACCAGGTTGGTGGTGAGCGGATCGAGCCCACGGTCGACGCACTCGACGCTAGCGTAAAACGTCTTAAGGTCGATGCAGATATAGGTGTGACGATCGTGCCCCACGCGGCCTCCCATCAAACACATGTTCTTATCGAATACCTGTTCGATAATACCCGCTCGTCCGGACATCGTCAAAACCTGTCCCTTTTTGGTGGGTATGGTCGTGCGGTTGGTTCGGGTTTTAACGCAGCTCTAAAGAGCGTGAAACAGCTCGGAAAACCTCGCTTCGTAGCATGAGCCTAACGATCGGTGCCACCTACATGCACGGAAGGGTTGTGGGAAAGATGGTTAATTATGGGTTTGGTATGCCGACACGCCTTGTTGCGGATGGGGACGTGGCTCGCTGGTGCGGACGATTGGTCGCTCACTACGGCGGCACTAAGGCGCTGGTAGTGCTGGGCGGTGACAAGCATGCGCGCGATGAGCTCGTCTCGGCGGCACTCGGCTCGCTCGATCGCGCCCTGCTCGAACGCGTACTCTTTCGTTGCGGTTTGGTCGGGGGCGACGGGGGAGACGATTTGGTTGATGAGGCCGTAGCCCTAGCGACTGACGAAGGCGTGGACTTTGTCCTGGCGATCGGCGATGCCGATACTGCCGGCTTTGCGCGCGAACTCGCTCGTCGCATGGCCGTGCTCGATGCCGGCGAGGACGGCTTTGTTCCCTACGGGTGCATCGTCTCCGAGGGAAAAGTGCCCGCCGTCGTGGGTGCCGGCGAGGTTCCCGTTTTTGCCATTATCGCTCCCGAACTGCTTGAGGGCATTGGGTCTCCTCTGCGCGAGTTGCTCGGCAGCGTGTGCGCCGCGGCCTAATACCTGCCAGGAAGGGACAGGTTTATTTTGGTTGGTAAAGCGTTTGACCTGCCAAAATAAACCTGTCCCTTTTTGGTCGGTCGCCGTTTGGGGGCGGATTGGCAACGCTCGCTGATTACGGTCTTGACCTGCGCTAGAATAGGGGCATCTGATTATCCGGGCGCATGGAGGTATGCGCCCGTATGTTGAGGAGGACTTTATGGCAACTGTTGCCGCACCTATCGACGCTACGTCGACCGCCGCTTGGAAGGCGCTCGAGGCCCATCAGGAGAAGCTCGAGGCCGAGGGCATCGACCTTAAGGCATGGTTCGCTGCCGATGCAGAGCGCGTGAACAAGCTGAGCTTTGACGCCGGCGACCTGCACTTTGACCTGTCCAAGAACCTGGTGACCGATGAGACCGTCAAGCTGCTGTGCGATCTTGCCCGCGAGGTGAAGCTCGAGGAGCGCCGCGACGCCATGTTCTCCGGCGAGCACATCAACACCACCGAGGACCGCGCTGTTCTGCATACCGCGCTTCGCCGTCCGGCAAGCGAGAAGGGTCAGCTCATCGTTGACGGCCAGGATGTCGTCGCCGACGTGCACGAGGTCCTCGACCGCATGTACGCCTTCGCCGAGCGCGTGCGCTCCGGTGAGTGGAAGGGCGTTACCGGCAAGAAGATCGAGCACCTGGTGTCCATCGGCATCGGTGGCTCCGATCTGGGCCCGGTCATGGCCTACGAGGCCCTGCGTCCCTACGCTGACGCCGGTATCGACTGCCGCTACATCTCCAACATCGACCCCAACGATCAGGCCGAGAAGCTCAAGGGTTTGGATCCCGAGACCACGCTCGTGATCATCGTCTCCAAGACTTTCACCACGCTCGAGACCCTCACCAACGCCCGCGAGGTCAAGACCTGGATGCTCGAGCAGCTCAAGGCTCAGGGTGCCATCGACGGTTCCGAGGAGCAGAACGCCGAGGCCGTGGCAAAGCACTTCGTCGCCGTTTCCACCGCACTCGAGAAGGTTGAGGCCTTCGGTATCGACCCCGCCAACGCCTTCGGCTTCTGGAACTGGGTCGGCGGCCGCTACTCCGTCGACTCCGCCGTGGGCCTGTCGCTGATCGTCGTGCTCGGCCCCGAGCGCTTCCAGCAGTTCCTCGAGGGCTTCCATGCCATCGACGAGTACTTCTGCAACACGCCGCTCGAGAACAACGCCGTCGCGCTGATGGGCCTGCTCAACGTCTGGTACGTCAACTTCTTCGGCTCCAAGAGCCACGCCGTGCTTCCGTACTGCCAGTATCTGCACCGCTTCCCGGCTTACCTGCAGCAGCTCACCATGGAGTCCAACGGCAAGCACGTCCGCTGGGACGGCAGCGCTGTAACCTCCGATACCGGCGAGATCTTCTGGGGCGAGCCCGGCACCAACGGCCAGCATGCCTTCTATCAGCTGCTGCACCAGGGCACCGTGGTGGTTCCGGCTGACTTCATTGCCTTCGCCAATACCGCCAACCCTGCGACCGATAGCGGTCAGGACGTGCATGAGCTGTTCCTGGGCAACTTCCTGGCCCAGACCAAGGCGCTCGCCTTTGGTAAGACGGCCGACGAGGTTCGTGCCGAGGGCACGCCCGAGCAGATCGTCCCGGCCCGCTGCTTTGAGGGCAACCGTCCGACGACCTCGATCTTCGGCGACACGTTGACCCCGTTCGCACTCGGCGAGCTCATCGCCCTGTACGAGCACATCACGTTTGTCGAGGGCACGGTCTGGGGCATTGACTCCTACGACCAGTGGGGCGTCGAGCTGGGCAAGCAGCTTGCCAAGCAGATCACCCCGGCCTTCCACGACGACGCCGCCAAGGCCGAGCAGGACGCTTCGACCCAGGCGCTCATCGAGTTCTACCGCGCGCATCGCAAGTAGTCGCTGCTGTTAACGCATCGCGCCTTATAGTCAGGGGCCCGTATCCTATCGGATGCGGGCCCCTTTGCTTTGCCGCGGTCCCGGGGCGCACGGCCTTTGTGGAACATCGCCGGGGCGTCGCGCGCTGCGAGAACCCTGCGTCTAGATCTCGGCCTCCGCATGGCCTCGCTGCGCCTCGGGCAGCTCCCCGTAGAGCGGATGGTCTTCGAGTCTAAAACGCTCGACCTGTTCGGGAGTGCGACCGCGTACAAAGAGCCACGAGCGATCGATCGGCGTCGCCATGAGCGTGCTGGGCAGTGCGTCGGCGCGGTCGGAAAACACCCGGGCGCTCTCGGGATCCTGGAACGCCAGCACCAGATGCGTGTCGCAGTTGCCCATGATGGAGCGTGCGCGTGCCTCGCCATAGAGCGCATCGAGCTGGTTGGTCGACTGCAACAGCAGCGTTGCCCAGATGTTGCGGCTTCGGATAATCGAGAGCACGTTGTCGATCTGGGGGATCTGCAGATTTGCGAAGTCATCGAGCATAAAGCGCACGGGCACGGGCAGGCTGCCGTCGGGCTGCCTATCGGCCTCACGAATGAGGCCCATAAACGCCTGCGAAATAAAGAGGCCGGTCAGCGGATCGAGATTGCGGTCAATATCGCTCACGGTTACAAACAGGGCGCAGTGGGTGTGTCCCATGGAAGCGAAGTCCACCTGATGGCACTCACGATAGAGCTGTGCCGCACCGTCGAACCCCAGACACATGACCTTTTCGGCAAGGATGCCGACGATGCTCGCGTGCATGCGCTCGGCATTTTGCGTAATGGCGTAGCGCCGCCATAGCGAGAGGGCATAGCTTTGGGGGTCGGTCGTGATCAGGTCGTCAAACAATCGACCCGTGGCACCGTCCTGCAGGTGCTCGATCAGCTTGATGACCGAGCTGATCGTCTGCTCGTCGGCGGGTAGCTGTTCGGTGACGTAGGCGATAAGACACGACAGCAGGTTTGCCGCCGCATGATCCCAAAAAGGCTGGTTGTTGTCCTCGATGGGGCAGATGGCCTTTGCCACCGAGAGGATGTCCTGCTGGTTGGGCCTGCCGTTCGCCTTGCGGCGAATGTGCCTCAGGGGGTTGTAGCCGCAGCGCTCGATGCCGGGCGCAAGGGCCGGGACGGTGTTGAGGTCGGCGAAGTTGAGACATTGCACGCGGTAACCGTGGGCTGCCAGCACGGGTCCCACTTCGCGACAGAGCGTGCCTTTGGTGTCGAGCACGATGTAGCTTGCGTTCATTTGCAGCAGGTTGGGCTTGAGGACGTTTCGGGTCTTGCCGGCTCCCGAGGGGCCGATTACAAGTGCGTTGTTGTTGAGTCCCGTTTGGCGGGTGTCGCAGGAAAGCGTTCGATCCTTGGCGAGGATGGTGGACGATGCGGACTCAGATGCGGCGAGGCGGCTGGCGAGGTTAGACATGGGCGACCTCCTTGGTGGTCGAGAGGATTTCGTGGGCAAAGCCGAGCTCGACGGCGCGCTCGGCCGAAAGGTAGGTGTCTTTTGCAGTGAGGGACTGGATGCGCTTGGGCGTGAGGCCGCTGCGGTCCGAGAGGATTTGCGTGAGGGTCTTGCGGGTCTGCATGAGACGCCGGCTGGTTTCCTGCAGCGCAAGTGCCGAGCCGCCTGCCCCCTGGGGGATCAGCGGGTCGTGAATCATGAGCTCTGCATGGGGCGCCATACGGCGATCGTCGCCGCCCATAAAGATCACGGCGCCCATGGACGCGGCGAATTCCAGGCAGACGGTGCGGATGGGGCACGATGCGAGGCGCATGGCGTCATAGATCGCAAGACCCGATCGCACGCTTCCGCCGGCGCTGGCGACAAATATGGTGATGGGGCGGCTGGGGTCGGTGGCATCGAGCAGGCGGATCTGCTGGCATAGGTCGTGGGCCATCGGGGTTTCGATGTTTCCCATGACGGAGAGCTCGCGACGGGCGAGCATCTCATCGTAAATGCTGGTGAGCGTGATACCTCGGGCGGATTCACGCATGGTGAGGGGGCTGATGATGGGGGAATGATTGGTGTCCATGAGGACTCCTTTCTGTTGGTTGTGTTGTGGAATAGGATTGTTGCCCGCGGAGGGGCTGGCGGGCTACAGGGTTCGTCCGAGCCTGAGATCGAGCTCGGTTGTGGGGCAGGCTGCCTGTTCGTGCGGCTCGCAAGCGTCAAGGGCTCCAAAGCGATGGAGCGTTGCGGCGGGCGTGGTGTAGGCGAGCCGCAGCTGATGCTCGACAGGGGCACATCCGTCATTTTTGTAATGAGCCGCGTAGTACTGCGCGATGCTGGCGTTCATCTCGCTGCCATTGCGATGGCGCTCAAACTGGCGTCTGCAGGTCTCGATGATCTTTGCTACCGACTTGGGTGCCGTCGCGGGAACAAGGGCGAGATAGCCCTCAAATAGCTCGTTGATGCTCAGGAGGCACAGCAGGTCGATCAGCGTCCTTATGGCTGCTCCCTCGGCGGAAAAGTGCGCGGTCATGCGGTTATATCGGTTGCGGTCGACGATGGCCGCATGGGGTCTTGGAGTTTTCTGCCCCGTGGTCCCGGACTTTTGCCGCGCCTGTGTATTGAGCTCGACGTTGCAGCGCTTGAGGCCGTCCAACGGAAGGAACAGTGCGGTGCGCAGGGTGTTCCGCTTGCTTTCGAGTTCATGACGCTCGTCGGGTTCCCATTCGAGCTTGAGTTTCGTGTCGAGCGCCGTAAGCATATGGGCTAGGCAGCCTACGGTAAGAACGTACGAATCGTTGTCGCGTTTTGGGGCATAGGGGTCTGTCAGCTTGCGAATGTCGGGGTCGCCCATGATCTTTGTGCAGCGCTTCAGCAGTTGAGGGTGGTCGGCCAAGATCGTCGCGAGCGGTAGCGACGCGTAGTTCTTGATGGTCGCGGCGGCAAAGGCAGCGTCATATTCGTTTGCATATGCTCGCTCAATGCGGGCATCCAGAATGCTTTTCTTATCGCCGTCTTCAGCGTGGTGGTTTGTCATAGCTTCTCCAATCGGTTGATGTTCGTGCTGTTTGTTGATGTGTTGGTTGTCGTGAGTGATGTGCTTGCCGTGGGTGATGTGCTGACGTTGGGGTGCTATGCGGTTTTCAATGAGCCCGTGAGGCAGTTGCTGCAGGGGCGGGATGGAACGGCCCATGCAAGGCGGAAGGCATCGTGCTCGAAATCGAGACAGCAATGCCCTGGGTGCCGGGTGCCTCACATGTGGCAGTTACCTCATTAAGTTGTCATTGCGTTTGGGGTTGTACTTTGCCGATCTTCTTTCTCTTACACGCTGAAAACTGAAACTTCATATGCTCGATCTATTTAAAACCGCAACGGCGGTCTTTTATCAACTTATATGTCGGAACGCGTCTTTGCAAGTACTTTTTTGCGTTTGTTTCAAATGCCTTGATTATCGACTTTATCCGAACACCTCCCACATTCATCCGCACATGTGCGGA